>DVJV01000097.1 GCA_018716525.1 Candidatus Ventricola gallistercoris | reverse complement strand
CATGGGTCATAGGCCGGGATTGTTTGTGGCGGATCGATGTGCTATGATAGGAAGACATGAAAGGATGTGCACACGGATGTATATGGAATTTTTGAAGGCGAAAAACGAATACATCGCAGCCTCGCGCAGGGCATTTGCCTGTGGTCTGGCGGCTGGGTCAGTGGGCAACCTGAGCATACGCATTCCCAGCACGCAGCTCATGATCGTCAAGCCGTCGGGCATTACGTTGGGCGAGGTGGATGAAACCAATCTGGTGATTGCGGATCTGTTTGGCAACCTGGTGGAGGGCAAGGCCAAGCCCACCAAGGAAACCCTTCTGCATGGCGGGCTATACCGCAATCGGCCGCAGATCGGAGCTGTGGTACATGTGCACCCGGTGTATTCGATCATGTGTGCGAACTGTTTTGAGGAAATGCCGCTGGTCACCAAGCAGATGAAGCAGATCACCAGCCGGCCGGTGCCCATCCTCAAGATCAAGCACAACACCGTCGATGAGGCGGGAATGCGGCAGGTTGAAGCGCTGCTCAAGGACAGACCGGAAGCGTGCTGTTTCCTGCTGGAGGAGCATGGACTGGTGTCCTTTGCCGCGACCATGCAGGATGCGCAGAATAATGCAGAGCTGATCGAGGAAAACGCAAGGGTCTTTTGGGAAATGGCGAAAGCTGTCCGCACAAGCGGATCGGGACAGGGGGAATCATGGTGAAAAGATGTGCACTGCTCATTCTCGTGCTGCTGATGGCAGGGATGCTTTCGGGTTGCCGGCAGACAAACACGCTGGATGGCACCTATGAGGCGCAGAATCCGCCGGTTGAGAGCGGCGAGCTGGTGATCAAGGAGATTACATTCGACGGGAAACAGCTGACGATGACATCCGGAGACGTGCAGCAGACCGTTGATTACCGGATTGAGGATGGAAAGCTCACACTTTTGACGGATTATGGCGATTTTACGTATGATTTCGAGCAAAAAGACGAGCAGACCCTGACCATTGATGCGCTTGATTACGTCAGGAAATAGGAGGGAAGCAGCATGATCCTGCGAAGCGATGAGCTGCCGCGCTCAGCAGATGTGGCCAAGCACGGCGGAGTGGGCGAATTCGGCGTGGAGACGATCCTCACCAAGGAGCAGATGGGCAAGGCGGGACGGCTGTTCGTCCGGGGCACATTGAAGCCGGGGCACTCCGTGGGCATGCACAGGCATGAGGGGGATATGGAAATCTGCTATTTCCTCTCGGGCCAGGGAATGGTGCGGGAAGAGGATGGAAAGACCTATACGGTCTATCCCGGAGATGTGAATGTGACGCCATCCGGACATGCGCATGAGATTGTAAATACGCAGTCGGATGCGAATCTGGTTTATCTGGCCGTCGTGCTCTTTAACGGTGACAGATGACATAAGTGTTGACAAAGGGGTTCGGAATAACTAATATGATAGGGAATACAGAGGAATGGGACGGTTTTGCCAATGGAGAAAATCAAAAAAAGCAACCTGGTGGACGAGGTGTATTCCCAGCTGCTGACCATTTTGGCTTCCGGAGAGTATCCGGAGGGCAGTAAGCTGCCTTCCGAACCGCAGCTGTCGCAAGCGCTTGGCGTCAGCCGCAACACGGTGCGCACGGCGATGAGCAAGTTGATCGCACTGGGCATCGTGGAAAACCAGCAGGGCTATGGCAACCGCGTGCGGAGCATGAATATCGGCATGTATGCGAATTCGATTTTGCCATGCATGCTTGCCAACGGTCAGGATTTGGTGGCAGCGACGGAATACCGCATCGGCATCGAGAGCATGGCAGCCCGTCTGGCGGCGGAGCGGGCCACAAAGGAACAGATTGATCATCTGTATGAACTGTGCGAAAATGCCGCCAGGTACGTGAACTCCGATGACGACTGCTTCGCCAAGTATGACATGGTGTTTCACAAGGCGGTGGCCGAGGCATCCGGCAACCCGCTGTTCATCCGGACGGCAGAAATGATCGAGACCATGTACACGACCTGGCTGATCGGGTTCCAGCGCACACACGGGGTGGACAAGAGCCATGAGTACCACTCCAGAATCTGCGCGGCAATCGCGGAACACCATCCGGAGGAGGCCTCTGCTGCCATGCAGGAGCATCTCTTCGACGTGCTCAACAAGATCAAGATGGACAAGGGAATGGCTGTGCGTAAACCCAAAGAGGGCTGAGCGCACCCGTGAATACCGCCGAAGAAACGGTGCGGGGCGGTCTGTCCGCCAATCCCGGTTCTATGTAAACTTCATTAGAAAAGCGAATAGGGCAAATTGATTCAGGCGGCAGCGGGAGAATCCGGCTGTCGCCTTTTTGCGTCGTAAAGACGACGGGGCAGAGTAGAGCGTGAGCCTGCAAAGCCCCGTTTTGTTTTTGGGTCCGTAGGGTAAACAGAAAGCACGGTCGCACCCTTGTCGTATATTTTGCCCTTTGCTTACGGCGCAAGGCGCGCTGTGAGCTGCGCATAGTGCTTATAGAGCAAGCCAAAGCGATAGATATAGCCTTTTTTCCAGGGCTTGGCTTTTCCGCAGAAATGCAGGATGGCCGTGTGGGCAATCACCCAGTTCAGGTCGTAGGTTCCGCCGCTGCCCAGCTGATAGGTGTGAAAGTCCCGCGCGTCGTAGTTCCACAGCACATCGTCTAAGGGAAGCGTGCGTGCGCCAAAGAGCACATTGAGCATATCCTGATCGGGGAGCAGAAGATCGCGGGGGTGTTCTGCGGCGTAGGAAAACAGCGCATGGGGAACGATCTCCTGCCGCCCGGCGGCTAAATTGATGAGCAGAACGCCGGAATTGTAGTAGTCGTGGTGGGTGCCCAGCCGCATCCGGTTGACGCTATTGACCAGGTCTGTCTTGCCGGAGTGGGCGGCTGCGGCGAACAGGTAGCCCTGCAGATCGGTTTCCCAAAGGGGACGCAAGGGATTGATCACCAAAGTATCCGGGTCCAGGTAGAGGATTTTGTTTAGCTCGCGGGGCAGCAGATGAGGGGCCAGCAGCCGGTAGTACATCTCCTGGGGGTATTGCTTTGTCACCGGAGCATTTTGAAAAAGCGCTTCATCCACAAGCACAGGGTGAAAGTCGTAGCCAAATTTCAGGCAGAGCCGGGCGACGCCGTCAAGGTCTGCTGCTGGAATGCCGCTGTGCATCAGGTAAATGGCAAACGGCTGGCCGGGGTTATTGAAAGAGATGGATGTGAGCATCACCTTCAACTGAGGCAAATAATCCCGGTTCAAGGTGACCAGAAGCTGGATTGTGTCCATAGAATACCGTCCTTGAAAAAGAAAAAAGCGACTTTTCAGCATGTTGAAAATGGCTTACCAGGCCTTTTCCCGTGGCGGGCAGAGGCTGCGGGAGCTCAGGGCGGCGGGAAAGGCGCCTCCCCGGTGGATTCAGATTCTCTCCGAACGAGAGGTGCAGCAAGATGCGCTCTCTGCGCTGCAGCGATGGGGCGAGCAGGGGGTATCGGTTTTCTGGATCGACGGCCTCCGCGATGCGGCGCAATTGAATCGGCTGCTGACCTTGGCAGACAATCACCGCCGGGCCGTCTACGTGGTGGCCAACCCGCCGCTGGATTGCAGCGCCGATCAGCTCGCCCGTGCGGTGCGGTCGGGCAATATCTGTTTTCTGCCGGGAACGGATCGCTTTGCGGCACAGGCAGAGCAGCTGTCCAGGGGAAGCGCGCTGTTTGGGGTCTGCCGGACATATGACGAGATCGCAGGCTTTGAGCAGGAGCGCCTGTATTTGCAGGGCTGTGCGGAGCAGGGGGCGCTGCTGGCCATCTACCGGCCAAACCCCAATTTGCCGCCCGATCCACGAAGCGAAGCCATTTACCACAGCATGCCGTCTGACCGGTTCCGTGGAGCTGTGGTTGGCGACCTGAATCGGGATGGCGAAGTGGTGCAGCAACTGCTGCTGCACCAGCGTTCCTTCCCCAATCCCAAGGCGGCCGCTCATCGCAAAAAGAAAAAGCAATTTTAAAGAAAGAAGGCAAAGATCATGAAAGCATTGGACAAGGCAAAGCGTGCGGCGATTTCGGCTACGTTCAAGCAGGCGCTTGTGTACCTGGAAAAGGACCCGGAAATCAACATTCCCAAGCTGATGGCCCTGGTGGACAAGGTCACCCCGGATGACTGGTACGCGCATCAGCGCCGGGCCTTTCGCGATGTGATCGAGAGCAAAAACCACTGGTACGACCTCATCATGAAGGTCTATGAGATGGACCCCGGCGTCCGCAACACCTTTTTTCAAAACTTCATCCTCAATGCCAGCCTGCTGGGCAGCGCCACCCAGCAGGGGACCGCTGAGCGCGAGGGCTGCAATGTGCCCTGGGCCATCCTGCTGGACCCCACCTCCGCCTGCAACATGCACTGCACCGGCTGCTGGGCGCGGAATATGGCAACCGGCTGAATCTGACCTTTGAGGAGCTCGACTCCATTGTGACCCAGGGCAAGGCGCTGGGCACCTACATGTACATCTTCACCGGCGGCGAACCGCTGGTGCGCAAGAAGGATGTGCTCGCGCTGTGCGAAAAGCACGCCGACTGCGAGTTCCTCTCCTTCACCAACGGCACCCTCATCGACGAGGCGTTTTGCCAGGAAATGCTGCGGGTGAAGAACTTTGTCCCGGCCATTTCCCTGGAGGGCTTTGAGGAGGCCAATGACGGCCGCCGCGGCCAGGGCTGCTATGCCAGGGTCAAGCACGCCATGGCGCTGCTCAAAGCGCACAAACTGCCCTTTGGCGTCTCGACCTGCTATACCAGCCAAAACTGGGCGGACATCAGCAGCGAGGCGTTTTACGACGAGATCATCGGGGCGGGCGCCCTATTTGTGTGGTTTTTCCACTACATGCCTGTGGGCGCCGGCGCCGCCGCGGCGCTGCTGCCTACGCCACAGCAGCGTGAGGCGGTCTATCACCGCATCCGGGCTTTCCGGCAATCCAAGCCGATCTTTTCCCTGGACTTCCAAAATGATGGCCAGTATGTGGGCGGCTGTATCGCCGGCGGACGCCGCTATCTGCACATCAACGCCCGGGGCGATGTGGAGCCGTGCGTCTTTATCCACTACTCGAACGTGAATATCCGGGAGTGCACCTTGCTGGAGGCCCTGAAATCGCCGCTGTTCATGGCCTATCACCGCAACCAGCCCTTTAACGACAACATGCTGCGGCCCTGCCCCATGCTGGAAAACCCGGAGTGCCTGCGCGCCATGGTGAAGGAGACCGGCGCCGCATCGACGGACTATGAATCCCCGGAATCGGTGGATGCCCTCTGCGACCGGACCACTCCCTATGCGGAAAACTGGAAGCCCACCGCGCAGCGGCTGTGGGGAGAGAGCGGCCATGCCGGGAAAAGCGGCGAAGACCGGTAAGCTGCCGACGGCTGCGCCGGGGGACGTCATCCGGCGGGGGGGCTTAAAAAAGCAGGCAGATGAGCGATGCAAGCGCGAAAGCAGCGGGCAAGGGAAGAGGATGCGCAGGTTGCCTTCTGTCGCAGCATCGAACGCATGAACTGAAAACACGGCCCCGCTCCATGCGAAATCAGGAGCGGGGCCGTGTATGAGCGCCCCAGGTTGCGTGGAGCCCGGCTGTTAAACGAAACGGTTATCGGAAGTATTGGGCGATCTCCTGCATGCGGGCCATCTGATCGACCTGGAAAGGGCAACGGGCATTGCAGTGCCCGCATTGGATGCAATCCTGCGCGTGAAGCGACAGGCCGCGGTAGTGTTGCTCTGCCATGGAATCCCCGTTTTTGGCCAGGTCATAATACTTGTTGACCAAGCCGATGTCAATGCCAACCGGGCAGGGCTTGCAGTGGTTGCAGTAGACGCAATTGCCCACGGCCTCGGCCGGGCTGAACGAGGCGAGCACGGCGTAATCCCGCTCGTCGTCGGATGCGTCAAAGAAGCCCAGAAGGTGCTCGACCTGCTTTACGCTGTTCATGCCCGGCAACACCGTCAGCACGCCCGGACGGTCCAGCGCGTATTGCATGCACTGATAGTGCGTCAAGGCCCTGCCAAAGGGAGACAGCGCAGCGTCCAGCAGCTGTCCGCCGGAGAAGGGCTTCATCACGGAGATGCCAATGCCCTTCGCTTCGCAGGCGCGGTAGACGGCGGCGCGCTCATCGCCGGAGCCTCTGGCAAATTCGCCTTGCTGGTAGTCGTAGCCGGGGTTCACCGAGAACATCAGCATATCGACCGCGGCTTCGCCGAGCACCCGCTGTATCGTTGCCGGGGTGTGGGAGGATAGGCCGATGTGGCGGACCACTCCGCATTTTTTCATGTTCAGCAGGTAGTCATACGCGCCGCTGTCCTGGTATGCCTGCCAGTCGGACAGCTCATCGATGCAGTGGATAAAGCCATAGTCGATGGTGTCGGTCTTCAGGCTCTTGAGCTGCCAATCGATGCTGCGTTTGATGGTCTCCAGGTCTGTCGTCCAGCCATAGGTGCCGGTCTGGTAATCGGCCCCGAAGTGGACCTGGTAGAATACGTTTTGGCGAACGGAGCCCAGCGCGGCGGCAAAGTACGAAAAGGTCTTGGCTTCCGCCGTCGCTAAGTCAAAGTAATTGATGCCGCCTTCATACGCCTTTTGGAGGGTGGCAATCGCCTCTTTGGGTTCGGCTGCTGCAATATACGAGGTTCCAAACCCTAAAACGCTGATTGAATCGCCGGTGCGCCGGTTGATTCTGTATTCCATCGTCGTTTTCCTCCCGAAAAGAGTCATCGTGTGCCGCTTTCAGGCCGCTATGTGCCTAGAGCGAAGAAGGATGATCGGGGAAAGCTGCCTTTGGGATGGCTTTTGCACCGGCCCCGCGCGTTTTGCGGGCGGCGCAAAGAAGCTGCCATCACAGGGGAGCGGATTGCAGATTGCTTTTGAGAAACGCTTCGATCTTGTCAAAGGGAATGCGGTCGGTGCGGTCATACAGGTCGATGTGCTCCGCATCCTTCACCGTGTACAGCTCCTTGGGCTCAAGCGACTTGGCGTACGCGTTTTCGCTGAAGAACTTGGAGTGCGCCCTGTCGCCCACGATAAATAGAATCGGGCGGGGCGAGATTTCATCCAGATGGGCGAGTAAGTCAAAATTGAGAAACGGAATATGGCTGGTCGTGGTGAAACCGCCCCGCGCCCGCTCGTGATGGCCGCGCTTGACCGCATAGAAGCGGAACCACTCGGCATCCGGTTCCGGCATGTCTGCCGGCGGCTCGCTCAGCGGCCTCTCCGGGAAAAAGGGGATGTATTCCGGCATATAGCCATGCTCGGCATCCTTCCACCGCTGGGCGGCCAGGGCTTTCTTGGTTTCAAGAATCTGCTGTGGCGTCTGGCCCATTCTGGCGGCGGCCGTCATGTCATACATGCTGGCTGTGATGACCGCTTTGATGCGGGTGTCCACCTGGGCCGCGGCCAGGGCAAAGCCGCCGCTTCCGCAGATGCCCAGCACGGCGATCTGCTCCCGGTTTACAAAGGGCTGCAGGCCGAGAAAATCCACCCCGGCGCTAAAATTCTCCGTAAACAGCTCCGGCGAGGAGACGTGGCGCGGTTCGCCTTCGCTTTCGCCCATGTAGCAGGGATCAAAGGTCAGCACCACAAACCCGCGCCGGGCCAGTTCATCGGCATAGACACAGGGCCCCTGCTCCTTGACGCCGCCATATGGCGCGCCGACAATCAGCGCCATGTGGCGCTTTGTCTTGTCCATCTGCTTGGCGGTGTACAGATCGCCCGCGAGCATCAGCCCGTAGCGGTTGGGATAGCGGACATGGATTCTCTCCACGGATTCGCTCAGCGCATGAATATAATCGCTCATGGTCTTTGTCTCCTTTTGCCGGTTTTTCATGATCGGTGCAGGGGTTGTTTGAGGGGAAGGCGCGATGATGCGCTTCCGCTGGCGCATTTCAAAGCGGTGCGCGGGTCCGGCGTGGGCCGCAAGCAGGCGCGCCTTTACGGGGCTTGCAGCGAAAGGGTGACCAGGATATCCCCGTGGCCCAAAGCCTCTGCCCAGCCGGTGAGATCGTCAATCCTGCCCAGGCGGGTGTAGCTCCAGGAATTTGATCCGTAGAACAGAACGATCTGGTTCCCCTGATAGAGCACAATGTCGCCGGATTGGGTCGTGGTCTGCGCGTCGCTGGCAGGCAAACGCTGCCCGAGCGGGCCCACTTTTTCAAAGCCGCCATAGTCGCGCAGCGAAAGGGCCAGGGGGCCTTCGGCCAGCAGGGTTTTGAGTGCCGTGGCGCCGGGCGTCTGTGCAAAGGTGGCGGCAAAGGTTTCCTCTGCAAGGGTGACGTAAAACGTGTTTTGATCCATTTCTGACGCTTCCTTTATATCCGCTATATCTGCTTCAGGTTCGCTTTTCTGGGGCTCGGAAGGGGTGAAACCGGCCACGGGCGCCTGTGTTGGGGTGACTACGATTTGGCTTGCAGGGGATCTGTCCTGCTCCGCAGAACGGGAATCCCCGGCCGCGCATCCGGTGATGCCAAACAGCATCAGGCCGGCCAGCAGAAGGCTGAGCATCTGTTTCATCGATTGGGCACCTCGCTGATTGTCAAATGGGCGCCGGCTGAAGGCGCGGGCTGAAACACCGCAAAGCGCCTTGAGCCGGCGCGTGTGGAATTCGTGGGGAAGGGAAACCTGTGAGCGCGATTGCGCAGCTTGCCGCAGCCTAAGCCGCAGCCCGATGCAGGGCGCGGAGGAGCCTCCTTGCATGGGGAGAAGGCCCGGCGCGCCGCGTCACGCGCAGCGCGTATCTTTGGGCGCTGCGGGCTGGGCAAGGGCAATTTCGCAGCGTGCGTTTTCATCATCCCGGATGATGGCGCCCACCTCCGGCACCGTGATCCGGCCGGAATAGGGGTTCTTGATGCTGAGCACCGGCGTGAGGAGTGTGGCCTGCACATCGCTCTTTTCAAAGGCCAGGTCGGCCTCTTCCATTTTGCAGTTCACCAGGCGAAGCGCCTTGCAGTAGCACAGGGGCTGGGTGCCGATGATCGTGCAGTTTTCAAAGGTGACGTTTTCGCAGTACCATGCCAGATACTCGCCTTTGATGATGCTGTTGCGCACCACCACGTTTCGGGCGTGCCAGAATGCATCCTTGGTATCCAAGCGGCAGTTGTCAAAGGTGGCATTTTCGATGTACTGGAATGAATACTTGCCCTTGAAGGTGACGTCGCAAAAGTGCAGGTCGCTCGAGCGCATCATGAAGTACTCGCTCTGTGCGGTGCAGCGCTCCGTGGTGATCCCGCGAACCGACCAGCCAAATTCCGGCGAGACGATGTCGCAATCGCGCAGGGTCACTTCGGCGCACTCCCGCAGGGCCTTGATGCCATGCAGCTTGGTGCGGCTGATCTCAATGTGATCGGAATACCACAGCGCCGCCCGGCAATGCTCCGTCATTTCGCTGTCGCGGATGACCACGCCGTGATCGTGCCAGAATGGATAGCGCAGGTTGAAAAAGCAGCGCTGCACGTCGATGCCGGCCCCTTCCTTGAAGGCGCTTTCTCCGTCGGCAGGCCCGTCAAATGCGCAGTCTGTCACCTGAACATCCCGTACCCCATAAAGGGCGCGCTCCTGATCAAACGTTTGGTTTTCAATTCTTTTCATGTGATACGCCTCCCCGTTTTGCTCATCCTGTGCTGCGCTGCGTCAGGGCGTCACGCGGCCTTTTTGAATCTGATAGACCAGGTAATCCAGGCAGTCGATCTGCCTTTCCTCCTCGTGGACATGGGCCAGGATGCCCGCCCGTTGCGCAGACAAAAGCGCCAGTTGTGCTTTGGTTTCGCCCGTCTTAAAGCGGGCGAGGTATTCTTCGATCTGGTCTTTTTCAAAGCCGGCAGCTTCAAGATTCAGAATCAGATCCTGAACATTCATTTTTTCTTGCATGGTAGCCATTGCACGCTCCATCACGGAAGAACTCTGTTGTGTTTTCCCTCTTTTCAAAGCGGGGAAACTGTGCCGCGGCAGTCAACGCATGGTTTGCCTCGAAAGCGCTTGTCGTTGGGAACGCGGGCCTTGCCGCATCTTCCTCGCAGACGATTTCGACGGTCATAGTATAAGGAAAGGTAAGTCATATAGCAAATACTTATATTTAATGCGAATATATAAAAATTAACTATGAATATGGGCCGGGGTAGGAGGAAGGAAAGCGCCATGTAAGGCTAAGCGATGGCCAAACATATATTCAAAACCAATGCGATCTTGATTTCCATAGTTGATTGATATAGAATTTTGCATTATACTGAAGGCAGAGACCGACAGGGAGGGCGACCATGGAGTTTCGTGTTTTGCAGTATTTTTTGTCCGTGGCCAGAGAGCAGAGCATCTCTGCGGCCGCGGAATCGTTGCACCTTTCTCAGCCGACGCTCTCCATTCAGATCAAGGCGCTGGAGGATGAACTGGGCAAGCAACTGCTGATCCGGGGGACAAAAGGCTCCCGCAAGGTGCTGCTTACAGACGAAGGCATGATTTTGCGAAAGCGCGCCGAGGAAATTCTGGCATTGGTGCAGAAGGCCAAAGGCGAAGTGCAGATGACGGAAGACTCCATCGCGGGCGATGTGTACATCGGTGCGGGCGAGACGGACATCATCCGCTACTTTGCGCGGGCCGCAAAGCGCCTCAAGGAAAGCTGCCCCGATATTCGCTACCACATATCCAGCGGAAACGCGCAGTTTGTCATGGAGCAGCTGGACAAGGGGCTCGTCGATTTCGGGCTGATGTATGGCCCGGTGGACCGAACGAAGTATGAGGCGTTCACACTCCCCATCGGGGATCGTTTCGGCGTGCTGATGCGCCGGGATGATCCGCTTGCGCAAAGGGAGTGGATCGCGCCCGAGGAGCTGCGCGACAAACCCCTGATTCTCTCCAGCCAGGATCAAAACGAAGGCTGGATTGTATCCTCGCAGATCCGCCAGGATGTGGCCAATCTGCATGTGGCGGCCACCTACAATCTGATCTTCAATGCATCGCTGATGGTAGAGGAAGGTCTGGGCTACGCGGTCTGTCTGGAAAAGCTCATCAATACAAGCGGAAACAGCCCGCTGTGCTTTCTTCCGCTGCACCCGGACATTGTCATTACCCCATCCATCGTTTGGAAGCGATACCAGATCTTTTCCAAGGCATCGGAGCGGTTTTTGCAGGAATTAAAGCGGGCGATGGATTTTTCGCAAGCCTGATGTGCGAGGGACAGAGGGCGCGCGGCGGCGCTTGTCTGCCCCAGCGGCGCAAGATATCATCCTGTGGGAGAGAAAAAGAAAGGTAGAGGGCTATGGAACTGCGTGTGCTCAGGTATTTTCTGATGGTGGCCCGGGAAGAGAATATCACCCATGCGGCGCAGCTTCTGCATGTGACACAGCCCACGCTGTCCCGGCAAATCCAGGAGCTGGAAGAGGAGCTGGGCACAAAGCTGTTTGTGCGCAGCAATCACCGCATTGTGCTGACGCAGGAGGGCTTGCTGCTGCGGCGCAGAGCCCAGGAGATTCTGGACTTGGTCGACAGGACCCAGCGGGATTTTGCCGACCAGAAGGAAGAGCTCACCGGCGAAGTGGCGATTGGCGGCGGTGAAATGCGCAGCATGAGCGTGCTGGCGGAAATTCTCGCGGGGTTTCGCCAGCAGCACCCCAATGTGAGCTACCGCTTTTACAGCGGCAATGCGGATCACATCAAGGAGCACATCGAAGACGGCACGCTGGATATCGGGGTGCTTCCGGAGCCTGTGGATGTTGCCCGATACGAGTTTTTGCGAATTCCGGTCATGGAGGAATGGGGGGTTATGACGCGGGCGGATTCCCCCTTGGGGCAGCTTGACGTCGTTCGCCCGGAAGACCTTGCGGGCCGGCCTCTGATGGTTTCCGAGCGGGAACTGGTTCAAAATGAACTGGCCAACTGGCTTGGAAACGGGGTGGATGCGCTTTCCATTCCCGTTCGCTACAATCTGCTGTATAACGTGGCCATGCTGGTGAAAAGCGGCTTCGGGGATGCGCTGTGCATCCGGCTCGATTGCGATTATCCGGGGCTTCGCTTCGTTGCGTTGCAGCCGCCGCTTCGGCTTGCCTCCGTGCTGGTTTGGAAAAAGCAGCATGTGACATCGCCTGCCGTCAGGGCCTTGATACTTCACGCAAAGAAATGTCTTGCAAGCATTTCTGAGAATGACAAATAAGCATTAGACATCATAGGTAAAAGCGATATACAATAGGGGTGTCCACAGCGGACGCCCCTATTTTGTTTGAAGGAGAGGCGCTGAACCGTCCGTGACCAAGGAAGAGGCAAGCAAGCGTTATCAGATTCCCATGGAAATTCTGGATATGTACGAGCGCTGGGGGCTGTGCGGCGCGGTCAAGCAGATCATGGGCGTCTGGCAGTACGACGATCAGGACCTGGAGCATCTGAGCACCATCATGGCGCTGCACGACATAGGGTTTGCGCCGCAGGAGGTGGAGCGCTACATGCGCCTGCTGCTCTCGGGGGCAGATACCGCTGCAGAGCGGCTGCGCATGTTGGAAACGCGGCGCAGTGCGGCGCTCGATGAGATTCACCTCAAGGAGAAACAGCTGCAGCGGCTGGATTACTTGCGCTATCAGATGCGGACGCAGAAGCCGTGAGGTAAAGCAAAGAAAGGCGCCATGGCGCAAAACGCGTGGGAAGCGGCGGATAAGCCCCACGTGTGATCCGCCCGGACGCCTGGGGATTGAAAGCCGGAAGGAGGCATTTTGTATGATTCTTGTCGCTTATTTTTCCGCCAGCGGAGAAACCGCCCGGCTGGCCCAGACCATCGCCCGGGTTGCCCGGGCAGATTGCTATGAGATCCGGCCCGCACAGGCCTATACGGACGCCGATCTCAACTGGCACGACGATCAAAGCCGCTCTTCTGTGGAGATGAAGGACCCGTCCTGCCGCCCGGCCATGGCAGACGCATTGCCGGATCTTGCGCGCTATGACACCATTTTTGTGGGGTTCCCCATTTGGTGGTATCAGGCGCCGCGCATCATTCAGACGTTTTTGGAGTCTGCCGATTTCTCCGGGAAGACGGTGATTCCCTTTGCCACATCGGGCGGCAGCGGCATGGGCCGCACGCAGGAAATTCTGCAAAGATCCTGTTCCGCCCAAACCCATTGGCTGCCCGGCAGAAGGCTTGGCAGCGGCGCAAGCCCCAGCGCCATCAAAGACTGGCTTAAAGAGCTGAAAATCGTGGCGCCCTGACCCGGAACAGAAGGAGGAGATTGCGATGAAAAAGATCCTGGCCCTTGCCGTTGCCCTGATGATGAGCCTGACCTTAGCCTGCGCCGAGGAAGAAACGACGGCCTTCACCCCCACCGATTCCACCGTGCTGGTCGCCTGTTTCTCGGCCACGGGCAACACCTGGCCGCTGGCGGAGTATGCCGCCCAATACCTCAACGCCGACCTCTTCCGCATCGAGCCGGAGGTTCCCTACACAGAGGCCGATCTCAACTATAGCGACAGCGACTGCCGCGCCAATCAGGAGATGAACGACGAAACCAGCCGCCCCGCATTGGCTGCGACGGTTGCAAACATCGCGCAGTATGACACGGTGGTGATTGCCTTCCCCATCTGGTGGGGGCAGGCTCCGCGGCTGATCGAGACCTTTGTGGAGGCCCACGACCTGAGCGGGAAGACCGTGATCACCTTCTGCACCTCCGGCAGCAGCGGCTATGGCCGCACCGGCGAAATCCTCGCCGCGCTGACCGATGAAAGCGTCAACTGGATCGAAGGCACGCGCTTTTCGCCCTCGGCCACGGCGCAGGAAATCGAGGCCTGGCTGGCCGAAAACGGCATTGTTCCCTATGCGGCGCAATAACCGCATCGTCTATACAGGAAAGGAATGATCACGATGGCTGTCAAACAAACCGCGGGGCGCGATGCCCTGGGTACCTTTGCCCCTAAATTTGCCGAGCTCAACGACGATGTGCTCTTTGGGCAGGTGTGGAACCGAACGGACAAACTCTCTTCCCGCGACCGCTCGCTGGTCACGGTCACGGCGCTGATGGCGCAGGGGCTGACGGATTCGTCCTTCCGCTATCACCTGACGTGCGCGCGGCAAAACGGCATCACCCGCGAGGAGATTGCCGAGATTCTGACCCATGCCGCATTCTATGCGGGCTGGCCGAAGGCCTGGGCGGCGTTTAACATGGCCAAGGAAGTCTGGAACCAGGAGGACGATGGCGACCCCATGAGCGCCCACGCAGCTTCGATGGTCTTTCCCATCGGCGCGCCCAACGATGGCTTTGCGCAGTATTTCAGCGGGCAGAGCTATCTGGCCCCGCTTTCTACCGAACAGGTGGGCATATTCAATGTGACCTTTGAGCCGGGCTGCCGCAACAACTGGCACATCCACCACGCGGAGGCGAACGGCGGGCAGATCCTCGTGTGCGTGGCGGGGCGCGGCTGGTATCAGGAGTGGGGAAAGCCCGCGCGGCTGCTCACGCCCGGCGATGTGGTCAATATCCCTGCGGGGGTGAAGCACTGGCACGGCGCTGCCAAGGATAGCTGGATGAGCCATCTGGCCGTCGAGGTGCCCGGCACAAACGCCCGAAATGAGTGGCTGGAGCCGGTGTCCGATGAGCAGTATGAGGCGCTCGCGTGAAGCGGGGCATCCTTTGCGGAAAACCCTGAGCCGCATGGCGCTGTGCATTGGCGGCAGATACCAATTGAGCGGACGCAGAAAGGCGGACATGAAGCCGGGTGCATTTCATGGCCTCATGTCCGCCTGACGCTCGTTTTGCCTTGCGTGACCTGAATCAATTCCAAAACGAGGATGGAATCAGCGGCTTTTGTTTTCAAAAGGAAACGCGCATGGTCACGCGTGGTTGAAACGAGAAATCATGTTTTTTCGCAGAAAGAATGAATTGCCAGCCCCAATTCGGCAGGGGCGTCTTTGTTGAGCTCATGTCCGGCGTGGGAAAGGGTGATGAGCTGAGCGCCATGAATCAGCTGCTGCAGCTGGATGGAGGCTTGCAGATTGGCCTTGTCTTTTTTGCCGCACAAGACAAGGGTTTTGCAGTGAATCCCGCTCAGCGACAGGCTCAGATCCAGGTCCATCATGGAATTGCAAAGGCAGATCATGCGCTTCTTGCCGAGCGGCATGTTTTTGAATGCGGCGCCAGGCAATAGGCGAAAAAGCGTGTTTTGCACTTTCAATAGCTTCTTGGGCATGATGAATTGTGTTCCCATCAGAATCAGAGAAGAAACCCGGTTCTTGTGCTCCGCTGCATATTGCAGAGCCAGAATCCCGCCAAGAGACAATCCACCCAGCACAAAAGGGCCGCAGAAGGACTGGCAGTAACGCTCGAGGCCCTTATACAGATGATCGTAGCAGGGATCTGTCTCAGGCAGCCAGTCATATAAGTTGGGACACAGGGCTTCCCATGTGCCGTCCATATGCTTGAGGGTGTCTTTCCAGTCGGCCGGGGATTGCCCCAAGCCGTGGAGCAGGATACATTTCATCATGAACCTCCTTGGGCTGAGGGGGGGATGGCGTTTTCCGGGACGCAAAGGCCACGCGGTTTAACCAGGCATGTTGCAGCGCTCAAAGAAAACGCATCCCCTTGTCCGGTGTATCATCGGGCGCTTGATTCAAAAAGTGCTGATGCTTCAGTCTTTCCGGCAGTTTGATGAGCGCAGAAGCAAAAGCAGGCTGATCAAGCAGAGCCCGCCGCCAAAGAAAAAGGCGATTGCAAGGCTGATTTCAGAAAGCAAGCCAAACACGAGATTGGTGCCAATGGCCAGGCAATAGCCGAGCATTGCATGAATGCTGAGGGCAGTCGCGCGTTGGGCTGTCTGAATCTGCCTGTTTTGAATGGCAATCTGAAGAGGCTGGAAAAGGCTGTATGACAGACGCAGCAACCAGATGCCTGAAACGGCGGCAATCGGCAAGGGAACGAGCGCAAGCGCCATGCAGGATGCAAGGGCCGCGCCACACAAGGCCGCGACGGACGCATGCTCTCCCAGCTTCTGCGTGACCAGGGAAGAGAAGGCTGCGCTTGTGCCCACCAGCGTCGTGATGATGAAGGCGAAACCCAGTCCGGAGTCGCTCAGACCCACCCGGGCAAGCTGGAGCTGCCCCAGAAAGACCGTGATGGTTTGATGGGTTTCGGACAGGAGCGCGACTGCAATCAGGAAGAGAAGCAGATGCCGGTTTCGAAGCGTCTGCCGGAGAATAGGAAGAAACAGATCGCGCTGTACGTGATGGGCAGGGGTTTTGGGGCGGACTTCGACCAGTCTGGTGGCGAGCAGCATTGCTGCGCCATAGCTGACGGCGGTCAGAAAACCTGCAATCCGGTAGCGGCTTTGTATGAACAAGGCGAATATCACCGCTGCGAACAGCAGACCGGCCATACCCATGGCGTTGTATAGCCCCAAGGCTTTCTGGCGCTCGCTTTCGTCGCATGAAAGGCAGAGGATGCTGACATCCACGCCGGAAGTCCCCGACTGGACAATGCTGAGCATCACGCGTTCTGCAAGAAACCATTCAAAGTCTGTGGCCAGCCAGAATACGATCTTGGAGAGAAAAGCCAAGCCGCTGCAAAAGATAAGGGTCTTGCGATAGCCGATTCGGTCTGCGATGATCCCCCACGGGATCTCCAGGACGATGCATAGGGCCATCGAGATGCTTTCAATTCGTGTGATGTCAAAGACAGACAGCCCCTGGGCCTGGCGGTACAGGGTGGCGACGGGTCCGTAGAAAACCATGCCCTGCAGCAGGGCGATGGCGGCCATTCGGCGTATATTTTGATTCATAAAAACAGCCCTCTTTTGATTTGTGCATGCTCAATAGGCGCTCTGTTCAGGGCGCCTGTTTCAGGTGAGGCATGCGCGGATCAAATCGGGCTGTTCATGAAGCAATACTCCTCAAGGCAAAACGTTTTGGCGGGAAAAAACAGCGTCAGCGTCGCCTGCTTGTGGCGGCGCTGACGGTTTACAACCGGTTTACTGCCGCACGACGCCCTTGCGGATGATGATGTTCCCGTAAAGCGCCGTCTCGCCGGTCTGCACCACCGCATACGCGGCGCGCGCACGATCCATGAAGGCGTCGTGATCCATCTTTTCAAACTGGGCAGAGGGCAGGTCGGTGTCCGCGGCCTCCCGGAAGGCCTTCCAGATCGGCGGCGTGTTGGCTTCAAACATGCCGTCCGGCACTTCCATCACGGCCAGCGGGCATTTGACGAAGTCGTCCAGCGGGAAGAGCGTAAGCAGTGCGCGCATCACCTCGGCGCAGCCGTGGCCGTCGCAACGGATGCAGCGCTTTCCGATGGAGGTGCCGGGGAAATTGGCGTCGGCGAGCACGAGCTCGTCGCCGTGGCCCATCTCTGCGATGATCCTGAGCAGTTCGGGGCTGATGAGTGCGGGAATGTTCTTGAGCATAAGAAAGACCTCCTTGCGTGAAATCGGTTTGGATGCGGGGCGTTGCCTGCTTTATCCGGCGATGCTGAACGCGGCAACGAAGAAGAAGAGCACGACGGTCACCAGCGTGCCGACGGAGAGGGAGGTGGAGACGTATTCGCCATCGTCGCCCAGGTCGGCAAAGAGCGGAATGATGAACGGCGCAGGCAGCGTGTACTGGAGCATCAGCGCGGTCATCAGCGCCTTGTCATAGGGGATGAGCGCAAAGAGCACCGCCGAGACGGCGACCATCAGCACCGCCATCACGGCGACGCGCAGCCCCAGCGTGATGGCCACGGGCTTCACCAGACGGCGGTTGACGTTGAGCTGATAGCCCACCACAATCAGGATCAGCGCCGAGGTCGGCGCGGTGATGGACGAGATCAGGCTGGTGAGCACCTGCCCCAGGGCGGTCGGCGCAATGGCGTTGTGCACGCCCAGCAGCCCCAGCACAATGCCGGCAAGCATGCCCAGGCAGGCCTTGTTGGTCAGCATGTTGCGAACCATGGCCGAGGGCGTCAGGCGCTCGCCGCCGGCGGATTTGAGCGCGGCGAGAAAGACGGTGTAGGCAAACATCGTCTGTCCGATGTCCACCATGGCATAGGTGCGCGTCTGCCCGGCGCCCGCCAGCAGGCCGAAGAGCGCATAGCCGAGCATGCCGCCCTCAAACGAGGTCATCAGCAGCGGCATGAAGCGGTCGTACGGGCGCACAAAGCGGCGCAGCGCATAACCCGCGCCCAGCGCGGCCAGGCAGCTGAGGAAGACGAGCACGAAGACCAGCAGCAGCTTGCCGCTGTACTCGGCGGTGAAAAAGGCGTTGAACAGGGTCACGGGCAGCAGAATGCTTCCGATCAGGTCCTTGAGGCCCGCATGGCGTTCGTCGTTGAGAATGCCCCAGGCCGCGCAGAGGCGGCCGATGATGATGAGCGCCAGCACGGGCAGTACCATGCTGAAAATCTGTGTAATCATAGCGTTCCTTTCGCTGTGTGCCCGGCGGCACGTCGGCGGGCATTTCCGTCTGACGCGCCGCTGTTGCGCAGGCGGCATTCAAACGGAAAGAGGGCTGCGGTATCCCACAGCCCTCTTTTTCTTTCGTAGGTCAGATGAGCCCGGTCATCTGGCGCTCAATCAGGCGTGGATGGCGTCGGTGTAGAACTCAAACGCTTCCTTGTCGGTCGCCTTCTGGTGCACAATCATGCGAATGGCCTTGGCCATCTCCACCGGATGCTCGCTCTGGAAGATGTTGCGGCCCATATCCAGACCGCGAGCGCCGCCCTGCATGGCGCGGTAGGCCATCGTCAGCGCCTCGTCCTCCGGCAGCTTCTTGCCGCCCGCCACGACGATCGGCACCGGGCACGCGGCCACGATCTCTTCGAACTTGTCGCAGTAGTAGGTCTTGACGAGCTGCGCGCCCATCTCCGCCACGATGCGGGTGGCGAGCTTGAAGAAGCGGTCGGTGCGCTCCATCTGCTTGCCCACGGCCACAACGCCCAGCGTCGGAATGCTGTAGCGCATGCCCGCGTTGATGCAGCGGCTCAGGTTGTCGATGGAGGAGAGCTGGCCGTCCGCGCCGATGAACGTCTGCACGGCGATGCAGTCCGCGTTCATGCGGATGGCATCCTCGATGTCCACGGCCACAACCTCATGGCTCAGGTCGTCGTTGAGCATGGAGGAACCGGAGCTCACGCGCAGCGCAATGCCCTTCTTGAACGTGGGGGACACGCAGGTGCGGATGGCACCGCGGGTGCCCATGAACACGTCGATCTGCTCCTGCAGCTTGGGAATGACCAGATCCAGGCGCTCCAGACCCGCGGTGGAGCCCATGAAGTAGCCGTGGTCAAAGGCGAACATCACGGTGTTGCCGCTGACCGGATCGAAAATATTGGACAAATGGCGCTTCATACCCCAATCGAGGTTGTTGGCGCCCTTCACATGGAAGCTGCCCTGGTTGGCAAACGCCACATCGACGTGATAATCCTTTGCGACTTTCAGTCCGTCCTTATCTGCCATAGAAATCAATCTTCCTTTCTGTCGTCAAATAGGGGGGGAATCCGCCTGGGGCGGAAAAGGGGCGAACGCCGCGTCATGCCGCGTCATTCACCATAAGAAGAGGGGCCCCGAAGGGCTCCTCCTGTTGGATGGGATCGAGATTAGAACGGATAATCCGCAACGTTCTCGGCGGTGAAGACAACGCGCTCCGGCAGCAGCACGACGCCGTTGTTCACATCCGCGGTCTCCTGGCCCTCGACGAGCGCGTCGTTGGGGAGGATTTCAACCGTGCCGATGCCCGGGACTTCCACGGTGTCGCCAACCTTCACTTCGTTGCCGGCGGAGACATACGCGGCCAGGTAGCAGCCCAGCGCGCCCTGGATGCCGCAGTCCCACAGGCCCCAACGGGTGCAGATGCCATTCTCAAGGTAGGTGGTCATGCCGGAGGGCGGGCAGAAGCCGGTGATGGTGACATCCTCAGCGGTCAGGCCCTTGTTCTGGGCAGCGCCGCACTGGCCCGGCAGAGCGGTGGAGTCGTTGCAGATGATCAGGTCAACGTCGGGATACGCTTCGAAGATGGACTCGCCAACGCTGACGGACTGCGCCGGATCCTGGTTGGAGTAGTACGGATCATGCACAGCCACCCAGTTCGGGTAGTTTTCCTTGATGTAAGCGTCGCCAGCGACGTACCAGGAGTTCTGGTCAGCCACGGAGGGGTTGGAGAAGTGCCAGACGTACTTCACTTCGCCGTCCACGTCCACACCGCGCTCCTTCAGGGACTCAACGCCCATGTCCACCAGCATCGGGCCGAGGACGTCAGCGGTGCCCTGGGAAACCATCAGCGCGCGGGCGTTCGGGGAGACGTCGGAGTCCCAGGTGCTCACGTAGATGCCGGCATCCTGAGCTTCCATCAGCTTCTCATCCAGAGCGGTCGCATCGACGGCGGAGATGCAGATGGCGTCCACGCCCTTGTCGATGGCCTGCTGGATCAGCTCGAGCTGCGTGGTCACGGAAGCGTCGGGCGAGCCGATGTAATCAACGGTCAGGCCCCACTCTTCAGCGTACTTCTGAGCGCCGTCGTTCGCGGCCTCAAAGAAAGAGTTGCCGGATACCTTCGGAATGAAGGCCACTGTCATGCCGTCGACCGGGCTCTTGCCTTCGGCAACAGCCGCGGAAGCCAGCGTCAGCGCCATGCACGCCACAAGGATCATCGCCAGGATCTTCTTCATGTTTGGGTTCCTCCTAATTATTTTTTATCTCAAGAGGGGCTCACAGCGCCTCCTGAAATTCGCCATAAGAGAAGGGGACTACCTGCGCCGCTTGAACAGGTGAGAGAGCATGTGCTGCCCGGCGATCTCGCGCCCCAGCACGACCAGCACCAGGATGATGCCCACGGGCAGGTCGAGGTTCTGGGTGCTCACGTCAAAGCACAGCGGCAGGCCGTAGCGCAGAATGCAGATGATCAGCGAAGCGAGCACCGTGCCCAGAATGCTGCCCTTGCCGCCGGTGTTGAGCGTGCCGCCCAGCACGACGGCGGTGATGATGGCCAGCGTGTAGCCCGAGCCGAGGTTGTACTTGGCGGAGTTGATGTTGGCGGTCAGCAGCGTGCCGGCCAGCGCGGTGCTGACGGCGGAGAGCACGTAGGTGCTCATCATCACGGCGCGGGTGTTGATGCCGGAATACTCGGCCGCCTGGGGGTTGACGCCCACCAGGTAGAGGCGCTCGCCGTACTTGGTGCAGTGCAGAATCCAGATGCACAGCAGGATCAGCGCGATGTAGATGACGATCTGCGTGGGAATGCCGAAGATCTCGCCCTTGCCCAGGAAGCGGAAGCCGACGAACTCACCGGCCTCGGTCTTGGCCGGGAAGCCGCTGATGCCCTGGTAGGCCGGCGTGGCGGACATGCCCGACACCAGCAGCGCAAGGCCCGAGTACAGGAAGCTGCCGCCCAGCGTGACGACCATGGGCTGCACGCCGCAGTAGGCGATAAAGAAGCCGGAGAGCGCGCCGCACAGCGCGGCGATGACCGTGGCGATGGCCACAGCCACCCAGATGTTCATGCCGGCGTCGCTCCACAATACGCCGATGACGATGCTCGTCAGGCCGATGATGGACGGAGCCTGAATGTCAATGCCGCCGGTGATCATGACCATGGTGACGAACAGCGAGATGATGCACACGCTGATGTAGTTGACGATGCTGTTGAGGATGGACTGCGGGCGCAGGAACTTGGGGTTGGTCGCGCCGAAGACCACGAACTCGAGCACCAGGA
>DVJV01000096.1 GCA_018716525.1 Candidatus Ventricola gallistercoris | reverse complement strand
CAGCATCGGTGCTTGGCTCATAGCGCAGAGCCACATTGTTGCCCGTGACGCGGATCATACCAATCGTCTCGATATCGCCGGCACCTTCGCTGGAGTTGCCGCCGCCCTGGTTATATTCCGCCTCACTGATGGTTTCCATCATGTCGGAACGGACATAACCCTGATGCGTATAGCGGCCAATCTGCACCGTGATGAAGTACCACTTCACGCCGCTGACCGTGTAGGTCTTGGAGATACGCACCAGCGTGCCCTGAGCCAAGCTGGCTTTCGCACTGGAAGACGTGGAGTAGGAAGAACGCAGGTTGACGTTGTTCTTGGTGATACGGCCGTAGGAATCCTCGGTCTTCACCGTGGTACCGGAGCTGGTTCCATCGCTCGGAGAGCCGCCCGTCAGCGTGCGCAGCTTGTTGAGTGTCGCCGGTCCGGCGATGCCGTCGACCGTCAGGCCATTGTCATCCTGGAAGGAGCGCACTGCCTTGCGGGTCAGGCTGCCAAAGTGACCAGTGATATCGCCGTAGTAGTAATCCAGCGATTTGAGCATTGTCTGCAATTCAGTGACGGCAGAGCCGCTGTCACCTTCGCGCAGTGTGTTGCCCGTAGTGCCACCGCCCGCCGGAATCGAACCTTCACTCTTGAGCGCGCTGGCAATGGCATTGAGCGTTGTCGTGCCGGCGATGCCATCCTGCGTGAGGCCGCGCGACTTCTGGAATTTCTTCACCGCGGTCTGCGTCATCGAACCGAAGTGACCGGTAATGTCGCCGTAGTAGAAGCCAAGCGTGGTCAGATCCTTTTGCAGGTTGGTGACATCCGTGCCCGTAGAACCCAACCGCAGGCCGGAGCCGCTTCCGGAAGACGTGGAACCACCCGCCGCGCCGACCGCGGCAGCAATGGCATCCAGCGTCTTGGAACCAGCAATGCCGTCAACCGTCAGCCCGTGATCCTTCTGGAATTCCTTAATGGCCGCCTCGGTCTTGGAACCGACGTTGCCGGTGATCTCCGCATAGTAGTAACCCAGCTGCTTGAGGTCCTGCTGAAGCTGGGACACCTTGGTGCCCTGGCTGTTGAGCTTAATGACCGTACCGCTGTTGTTAGAGCTGGAGCTGGAAGACGAACCGCCGTTACGCTCGATCTGCTCCTCGATGGCGCTGAGCGTCTTCTTGCCGGCAATGCCGTCGGCCGTCAGCCCGTTGCGCTTTTGGAACTCTTTAACGGCTGTTTCGGTCTTGGGGCCAAAATTGCCGGTGATCTCTGCCCAGTAATACCCCAGCGTAGTCAGATTCTTTTGCAGCGTGCTCACGGCAGTGCCCGTCGAATTGAGCTTGAGCACAGAGCTGCTGGAAGAAGACGACGAGGTTGCAGAAAGGCCCTTGGCGTTATAAACCGCATCGATCTTGGCGATGGTCTGCGGGCCGGCAATTCCGTCAGCCGTCAGCCCATTGCGGCTCTGGAATTCCTTGATGGCCGCCTCGGTCTTCGTGCCAACATTGCCCGTGATATCGCCATAATAGTAACCCAGCGCCTTGAGCTTGGTCTGCACATCCTTGACGCTCTCGCCGCTGGAGCCTTCGCGCAGATAGGTATTATCCGAATCCGCCGCGCTGGCCGAGCGCTCCGCATCGGTGAACGTGCCGACCTTCTTGCTGGGCAGGTCGCCGCCCTCCACCTTAAACTCGCTCTTGGCCTGCGAGTTGCTGAGCACCTTTACGTAGGTTTCTTTGCCGTCGCTTTGGCAGATCCATCCGGTCGCCACGTCGCCATTGCTGGCGCGGTACTTGACCTGGATGAATGTATTGCCGCCGCTCGTCTTAGACGAGGTGATGTAGACGCACGCGTCGCTCACCACATTGTCGATGATCGTGGCGTTCGTCGAGGCTGACTCGCGCACACGAACCCGGGTCTGCGTCTGGCCATACACCTTGCTGTAGCTTGCGGCGCTCGCCGCTGGCACAGCAAAGGCCATCACCAGCACGCACAGGATCGCAAGCAGCACACCGCGTTTGTAGATCCTGTCTTTCATCACTGTATATCCCCTCTTTCAAACCTGCCACCACACGGCAGACGATTGCTGATGGTATGCCCTTTTCCGATGTTAAAGGGATAGATCCACCCATTCCATATCATTACGAGTTCATTTTATTACAATTCTGTTAATTTGTCAACCATTTTCGACTGTTTCGTTTATGGAATTGTCATCCTTTTGATCGGATTCTTCATAATTATCGCTACCCGTGCTCAGTTTCAGGCGCTTTCTGGGCACAAATCCCGAGAAGACCGTATCGCCGTCCCGCGAGTCCAGCGTAATTCTGCCGCCCAGTTCCGTAACCGTCCGGGAGACGATGTACAGCCCCATGCCCTGCCCCGTGGCCTTGGTGGTGAACCCCGCATCAAAGATCCGCGTGCGCAGCCGTTCCTCGATGGCAGGCCCGTTGTTGCGCACGGAGAAGAACCAGCTTCGCAAATCCTCGCCCAGCACCACTTCCACCGTGGGCTTCATGCCTTCGGGCAGCTTGGCACTCAGGCAAGCATCCAGCGCATTGTCGATGAGGTTGGCCAGCACACGGCACAGCTCCCAGGCGGGCATCAGCGGATCATCCCACTTGGCCGCAATGGAGAGCTTGAGCTCCGCGCCGCGCTGCTCTGCCTCCACCACCTTGGCCTGCAACAGCGCGTTGACCGCCGGACAGGCGGTGCGCAGCATTCCGCTCACGCGCTGCATATCGCCATAGATCTTATCCATATAATGGATGGCTTCCGCAGGCTCGTTCATCTCAATGAGGCTGTAGACCACCTGAATGTGGTTGAGAAAGTCATGACGCTGTGCGCGCATCTCGCGGTTGAGCGCATCGAGCTGATCATAAGCTTCCTCCAGCTCCTGCGTTCTGCGCACCATGCGCAAGCTGGTCAAGGACGCGCCGATATCCGTCACAGCCCCCCAGATGACGATGGTGAAGCACAAAAGCGAGGTCATCCGGGCGAGCGACTCTTCCACGCCGGTGCTGAGCATCTCCCTGACCAGCACCAGCATGGCAATGCCAGCAATGATCTCCAGCACATTGATGGCGACGGAAAATACAGCCGCTTTTCTGACTTTGACGCGGTCGCGCATATCTTCCCGTGACAGTTTGAATCTCATAGTCCTCCCGCGATACATCGCGCAAAACAAGTTCCGTCTATAACGGAAAAAACCCATGCGACGCCCCTGGGGCAGCCGCACGGGATTCTTCGTTGGCAGTTACTCGTGAAGCGAAGCCGGATAGACGCCGCTCTCATGCAGCTTGCGCAGTTCCGCCTGCACGTTCGGCTTGTCCTCCTTATAGGTGACGCCGAACCACATGGCATCGGTGGTGAGCATCGGAACGGTGAGTTCGCCACGATGCATGAGATCATCCACGAATACCGGAAGCAGGCACTCTGCCTTGATGGCATCCGGTGCAAGCCCCTTGAGGAAGTTAACAAAGTACTCCTCAAGCCTGCCGAAGATCCACGGGGTGAATCCCCAGAAATTCATGCTCACCGGCGCGAGCGGGTCCAGCAGCACACCCGGCTCTCCATTGCCGATATCGCGGATCTCGCCGTCTTCACACAGCTTGATCTTGAGCGTCTCGACTACCTCGGAGAGATTGCCCTCCTCAGCGCGGCATACACCGCGGGACACCGTGCCATTCTTGGAGACGGTGTTCTTGAGCTGGTAGCTGACCATGGTCGCCTCACCCTGGGGCGCCAGTGTCTGAAGTTTTTCATAAGCGGTAGCAAACGCGGAGACTCCGTAGTAATCGTCCGCATTGATGACGGCAAAAGGCTGGTCGATCACATCGCGTGCGACAAGCACCGCATGAACCGTGCCAAACGGCTTGGTGCGCTCGGCCGGAATCTGATAGAAGGAAGGAACGCTCGAGAAATCCTGAAAGACATAGTCCACCTGAACCTTCTTGGCAATGCGGTCGCCACAGATAGAGGCAACGAGATCCTTCATGCCCGGCTTGATGACGAAAACAACCTTGTTAAATCCAGCACGGATTGCATCGTAAATCGAGTACTCCATCAGGATTTCGCCGTTGGGGCCAAGGCCGTCCACTTGCTTGTTGCCGCCGTAGCGCGAGCCCATACCCGCAGCCATAATCAGAAGCGTA
>DVJV01000095.1 GCA_018716525.1 Candidatus Ventricola gallistercoris | reverse complement strand
CAGACTCCAAGTCCCTCCGGCCCCCTGGGTTGGACGGACCATTGGGTTGCCCTGGCAACGGAGCAGCCTGCCATTGCGCGAAGGAGCTTGGAAACAGAGGGCAGCCGTGTCCCCTGTATTTCCGGTTCCTTCGCTGTTTTTTGTCTGTTCGACGTAAAGGGCAAATCCGTTCACTGGCCGAACAACCATCACAGGAGGAGGACGTAACGATGTCTGACAAGAAAAAGTTCTTAGACAAGGACTATACCCGCCGCCAGTTCCTCAAGATCTCGGGCAAGACGCTGGCCGGCGTCACGCTGTCGAGCACCATGCTCAGCACGCTGGGCTTTGCCGAGAGCGAGAATCCCGAAGAGGCTGCCGCCAATTCGACCGTGTGGGCGTTCCCGCAGGGTCTGCTGGTGGTCAATCCCGACAAGTGCACCGGCTGCATGCGCTGCGAGATCAACTGCACGCTGGTCAACGATGGCTTTGTCTCCAGCTACATGTCCCGCGTGAAGATGGCCCGCAATCTGACCAGCAGCCGCAATGGCAACGGCCTGTACACCGAAAACACCTGGGTGTATTTCCCGGATACCTGCCGCCAGTGCGAGGATCCCGCCTGCGGCAACGCCTGCCCGATGCAGGCCATCTATGCCGACGAGAACGGCATCAAGAAGGTGGATACCGAAAAGTGCGTGGGCTGCGGCGCCTGCACCCAGGCCTGCCCGTGGCACATGCCCACCGTCAACCCCGAGACGAAGAAATCGTCCAAGTGCATCCAGTGCGGCGCCTGCGCCGAGGGCTGCGTGACCGGCGCGCTGAGCATCATTCCGTGGGATGAAATCGCTGCCGCGTCCCAGGAAATCTGATACCGAGCATAAGGAGGAAACGCTATGTCTACCATTTACGGCTGGGCCGGCAAGATCCTGCGCGTGAATTTCACCACCGGCGCCATCACCACCGAAGATACGCTGCCCAAGTACCACGACTATGTCGGCGGCATGGGCATCGGCTACAAGATCATCTGGGACGAAGTGCCCATGGAGACCAAGGCCTATGACGAGGCTTCCAAGGTCGTCATCGCCGTGGGCCCGCTGACGGCCACCGGCGTGCCCTGCTCCGGCCGCACGAACATCTCGTTCCTGTCTTCCTGGTCCAAGGGCTACTCCATCGTCGATGCGCACATGGGCGGCCACATCGCGCACAACATCAAGTTCGCCGGATACGACGCCATCGTGCTCGAAGGCCAGAGCGAGACGCCGGTGTACCTGAAGATCGAGGATGACAAGGTCTCCATCGAGGATGCTTCCGATCTGTGGGGCAAGGGCACGTTTGCCGCCAACGCGGCGATTGCCAAGGCCTGCGGCCCGGAGTTTGACGTGGCGACCATCGGCCAGGCGGGCGAGAACCTGGTGAACATGTCCTGCCTGATCACCAGTGTGGGCAACTCCGGCGGCGCCGGCGTGGGCGCCATCCTGGGCTCCAAGAAGGTCAAGGGCATCGCTGTGCGCGGCACGGGCTGCGTGCGCATCGCCGATGCGAAGACCCAGAAGGAGCTGTGCGACTACGTGCTGCGCGATCTGATCGGCTCCAACAACAACCACAACGTGCCGACCCGTCCGCAGAGCTGGGCCGAGTACACCTCCACCGTCAAGAACCGCTGGCAGGGCGGCCCCGGCGTCACGTGGGGCAAGGCTCCGGGCGGCGCCATCGACACGGGCGAGCAGCCTTCCGGCGATATCAACCGCATCGGCTACCGCGCGACCAAGGGCGTGTTTGACTACAGCGACCTGGCGCAGAAGTACATCGTCAAGAGCGGCGGCTGCGCTTCCTGCCCGATCCGCTGCTACTCCGAGTATGACATCGACGTGCTGGCCGAGTACGATCTGCCCACCAAGACGTCCAACACCTGCGCGCCGGCCGGCTCCGTGCCCACGGGCTTCTATCCGGAAGGCATTCACGATTTCAAGGACGAGGGCGATGCCAAGATTGTCATCGGCCAGTATGGCTCCCGCGTGCTGGATGATTACGGCCTGTGGTGCAACTACGGCAACATCAGCCGCGAGTTCACCTACTGCTACAACAACGGCATCATCAAGGAGCACCTCTCCGAGGAAGAGTGGAACTCCATTCCGTGGGATCTGATGAAGGACGGCGATCCGCGCTGGCTCGACTTCATCATCGACGCCATTGCCACCAAGAAGGGCGAGATCAGCCGCTTTGGCGAGGGCACGCTCGGCCTGATGGCTGCCTGGGGCCTGGACGACAGCTATCTGGATGCGGTCGACAGCCAGAACCAGAACGTGGGCCACAACGGCTACCCGAAGCATCACTCCTCCGAGGATGTCTGGCAGACCGGCCTTCTGTACAACATCATGTACAACCGCGACTGCATGGTGCATGTGGGCACCAACTTCGTGCGTTCCGGCTCGCCGTTTAACGAGGTCATCAAGCCCGTGCTGGAGGGCTACTTCGGCGAGGGCTGCGTGGATGCCCCCAAGGCCTACACGCCCATCAACGAGAACAAGGTCAAGCTGGCCAAGTGGTGCTTCCTGCAGAAGCAGTGGTCCGATATGGCGACCATCTGCGACTGGGTGTGGCCGATGACCCTGTCTTCCAGCCCGGCGCGCAACTACGTGGGCGACATCGAGGTGGATTCCAAGTTCCTGACCGCTGTGACCGGCGAAACCTGGTCGCAGGATGATCTGCTCTTCGCCGCCGAGCGCGTCAGCCAGATGCTGCGCGTGATGACCGCCATCTCTTTCAAGATCAACGAGAACACCGACAATCTGCGCACGACGCACGATGTGTTCTCTGCCTGGGTGTTCGATAAGGAGCCGGAGTTCAAGGCCTTTGAAGAGGGCACCGTCAAGATGGACCGCGAGGATATGGACAAGGCGCTCACCATGTTCTACGAGGCCATGGGCTGGGATACCGAGACCGGCATTCCGACCCGTGCCACGCTGGAGAAGTTCGGCCTGTCCGACATGGCGGACAAGCTCGAGGAGTACGGCATTCTCCCCGCCTGATTTTAGCCATTTACACATTGCCAGTTCCCGCAGGCCCGTCCTGCGGGAATCTTTCGTCCTGATGCCGGCGGAGCATGCAACCGCTCTGCGCGCAGCGGCATCGGGATGTTTTCACACGGGAGGTGTAAGCCATGCTTTTAGGCCGACGCAAGTCCGGCTTCACGGAGGAACAGACCATCAGGCCCAGCGAGATCCCCGACTATGTCAACGAGGAGAACGATACCACGTTCGCCCGCCCCAAGAGCGCCTGCATAGGCCACGAGGCGCCCGCCGAGCCCGAGGTGCAGGAGTGGATTCCGCCTGAGCCCATGCCCGAATACCGGCTGCTGCGCGAATACATCCGCTCTCAGTGCGAGCTGCACCAGATTACGCCGCGCGCGCAGCTGCTTTTTGAAGACCCGGGCACCGCGGCGCTGCTGGAGCAGATCTTTTCCGACCCGGCGTGCGCGGACATTGTGGCGCTGGAGGGCCAGAAGGACACGTATTACTACAGCTCGCAGATCATGTCCGGGTTCTTCGCGTGGGTGACGATGCTGGTCATGGAAGACGACCTGCCCCGCACCATCGCCGAAATGACGCGGCACAACTGCATCACGTATCCCGCGCCGACCCTGCTGGAATACTTCACGCTTTCGCCGTTCCGCTATGCGCAGGAGCGCATCGAAGAGGCGCTCCTGCAGATGCGGCAGGACCCGCGCTACCAGGATATTTGCCTGTTCGAATCGCCCGGCGGGCGCATGTATCTGTATTCCTTGGACAAGATGAGCGAAAAGTATGCGCGTGCGCTCTCGGTGGATATGGACCGCGGGCCGGTGGACTGACGGACGGCTGTTTGCTTGCAGCGCTTGCTGCTTTTGGGCATCCCGCGTACAGTGTATCAATGAAGGGGTGCCGGTATGCCGCGACCAGAAAGAAGGATCATGATGCCCCATACGAATCAACCCGAAGACCTCTCTGCCCGGGAAAACCTGCCTGAGGAGCAGCCGCAGGCGGATGCCCCGGCGAAGGAGGAAAAGCCGGACCTGTTTGACTATTTGGAGAGCCAGCCCGATGTGGAGGACCCGTTCCCGCCTTCCGAGCCGGAACCGCAGCAGGAGCAGGCCCCGTCCGACGCCGAGCTGCTGGCCGGATACATCCGCACGCGTTCTTCGCAGGGTCTTTTGACCGCGCGTAAGCCGCTGCTGGAGGAAAGCCCTGAGCTGGAGCCCGTGCTTGAAACGCTCATGCAGGATGAGGCCTTTGCCGACATCCGCACCGAAAAGGGCGAAAAGGACGTCTATTACTACGCCACGCCGATCATGGCGGTGCACTATGCGCACCTGGCCATGCTCGCGGAGGAAAAGGATCTGCCCCGCACCATCGCCGACATGGTGCGCCACCACTGCAAGATCGGCCCCGCGCCCACGCCGCTGACGTATTTCACCGCTTCGCCGTACAACTGCACGCTTCCGCAGATTGAACGCGCGCTGATGATCATGAAACACCGCGAGGAATACGCGGACATTCAGGAGACGCTCAGCTACAACCGCGTGCGCTACCTGTATTCCTCTGCCATGATCTCGGCCAAGTATGCCAAGAGCCTGGCCGATTTCAGCGAGGAGAGCGCGGAGATTCAGTGACGGGTCCGCAAAGCGCGAAAGACGGCACGACACAACAAAAAACAGGCAGCCCGGAAACCTTGCCAAGCAGGGTTTCCGGGCTGCGCAGGCTGTCAAAAAACCTCTTCGGGTGGTTTGGAGGGCCGCAGCCCTCCAAATGCAATCCGAATCCGGCGACATGTGCGGCGGATTCGGAAGCCTTGCGCAGCAAGGTTTCCTTACACTGTTTCCTGCCCGGGAGGCTCATAGAGCCGAGAGGGAAACAGTGCAAATACTCGGAAAAGGACGCCGCAGGCGGACTTTTTCGACACGCTGAATGCGGCGCGGCCCCACGGGGCCGCGCCGCATGTTTTGTTTTCCGTCCTGTCGTAAGCCGTCCGGGCTTGATTGTGCACGAGGCAAGCTTCAATCCTGCACCACGCTGCCGGCGGCTTCCGCCTCTTCCAGCTCGTGCATGTACTTGTAGACCGTGTAGCGCGACACATTCAGCCGCTCGGCGACGATCGCTACCGCCTTTTGATAAGTAAACGCGCGCCGCTTGTACAGCATGCGGATGATGCGCATCCGGTCGGTCTTCTTCATCGTCTCGGGCTCCTTGCCCACGGCGCTGATGCACTCGCGCAGCAGCTCCTCAAGCTGGCTACGGGCGTCCTGCAAAAGCGTCTGCTGCAATTCGCCGCTGGTGGCCGTGATCTCGCTGAGCATCTGCGTGGCGCGCACCATGTTGGTGACATCCATGTTGATGCCCAGCGCGAAGTGGTAATCCTCGCCTACGACGTTAAACGTCGTGCTCTTGATCATACGTCCGTCGCGCGAGAGCACAAGCTGGTTGACATAGTCCTTTTTCGCGTACACGCTCTCATCGTAGTCGCCGATATCGCCGAATATGTCCGCCGTGGAGCCGATGTCCCGGCCCGTGACCGTTCCGTTGAAGATCACCAGAACCGGATGGCCGGGCCGGGTCATGTCGTGCACGAGCGTCTCGCAGTTGGGCCCGAACATCATGGCGATGCCGCGCGCCTCGTTTTTCAGAAAATTCAGCATTTCTTCACGGTTCATGCGCATCCTCTCCTTCCTTTGCGCCTGCCAGCACGATGGCGGCCGCAGCAAGCATCATGAGCGAAGCTCCTCCAAGCGGGATGACCAGTGCCCAGTACGCCGACAGCGAAGCCAGCGCGATGAGCACCGCTGCGGGAATCATGCGCCTGTCCTGCGCGGCAAGCGCCACGCCGAGCACATCCGCCAGGTAAAAATACCGTTCGTGCATCCGGGGCAGGCAAAATACGATCAGCAGCGGCAGCAGCAGCGCCAGGCGCACATATCCCGCGCGGGAAAGCCGGCCCGCACGGCTTATGCCCCAGGCCACCAGCAGCGCGCAGACGCCAATGGCCAGGGCCATGGCGAAGTTGCCGTAGCTGTATACGTCAAGCCCCGCCGTCTCCATCAGGCCGAAGAAGCCCGGGGCATTGTAATTGAGCCCCGTATACAGCCCTGTCTGCGCGGTGTAGATGGACACGATCTGCGCCGGACTTTTGCCGCCAAGCACCGCAGGCAGAGCCGCGAGCACGAGCGTGAGCAGGAACACGAGCGCATCGCCGATGCGCAGCTTGCCATCGGCCCAGAGCACCGCGACGATGGGCAGCAGGAAGACCGCCTGCAGCTTAAATGCCAGCGCCAGCGCAAAGCACGCCGCGCCGCGCGCCGGCCGCTCATAAAGGCACAGCGCCAGCCCCCACAGGGCACAGGCCGCATAGAGGCTGTCGCACTGGGCGAACATGCCGCCGTTGAGCACCACGGTGGGCAGCAGCAGCACCGCGCCAAATGCCGGCAAGCTGCTCCTGCTCTTCCGGCCGCACAGCGCGGCCACCGCGCCGCACAGCGCCGCATCGCCCAGGAACGACACCGCCTTGACCGCATAGAGCGCAGGCACGGGCAGCCGCGTGATCAGAAACAGAATGTACTGGTAGAGCACGTTGTACTCGCCGATGTTTTGGCGCATTCCGTCGGCAAACGAGCCTTCGGAGAGCTTTTGCAGCCAGTCGGCCAGATAGAATTCAAAATCCCCGGCGGACCGCTCGATGAAGCTCAGGCGCGCCAGCATCCCTGCCGCGCACAGCGCGCAGGCAAGGAGCGCCACCGCCACGCTGCCATGCTGCTCGTGCACGATGCGCAACGCAAAAAGCAGCGCCAGGGCCAGCGGCAGCGTGAACATGAGCGCGGAAGCAAGCCGCGCTTTTTCATCCTGTGCCAGGGAGAGCGTGCGCGTCAGCGTCAAAAGCAGAAACGCGCACAGCGTCAGCGCAGCGCATACCCACAGCGCCGCGCGCGGCGCCGGGCCAAGCAGCCCCTTGCGCAGACGGCTGTCGAGCGCATCAAGCCTGGTTTTCATGCGCCAGCGCCTCCTTCGCGCCGCCCCGCCCGGTCACCATTTCAATGAGCTCCTGCGCGATGAGCACCGCCACACCAATGGCCAGGATGCTCAGCACGCTCATCGGCAGCACGCTCTGGGAGAAAATCGCCTCCATATAGCTGCACAGCGAGATGAACTCCAGCATCCCCGCCACGATCATGCGACGCGGGCTGTTTGCGCAGGCAAAGGCCAGCATTCCCGCCAGGTAAAGGCAGCGCGCATTCATCTGCGGCAGAATCAGCGGCAGGCCGGCGGAAAGCAGCAGCCCTGCCAGCATGTAGACATCGCGGTTCAGCGGGCAGCGCGCACGCAGCAGCGCCGCGACCACCAGCAGCGCGGAGGCGATGCCCAGGTAGAGCCCCATGCCGCTGAACTCGCGCACGGAAGCGACCGTCATCAGCCCGTACACGCCGGGCGCATGGTCGGTGAGGATGGCCGCGTCGCGCGCAATCGCCAGCTGCTGCGCATAGCGGGTGATCAGCGATTCAAAGCCCAGGCCGTCCAGCAAAATGGCCGACTGGCTGAGGACAAACGCCGCAAACAGCACCACGATGTGGCGCAGCGAAACCTTGCCCTGCATGAAGAAGACGATCAGCAGCGGGAAGAGGAACGCGCTTTGCAGCTTGGTGGCCACGGCAACGCCCCACAGCACGCTTGCCGCAAGCGGGTGATCCTCCAGCAGCATCGCCAGCCCCCAGAGTGTAAACATGGCAAATGTCGCATCGCACTGCGCCCAGCAGCCGGCATTGAGCAGCATCGTTGGGGCAAGCACGCAGGCAAACATGGCCGCCACCGCCCCCAGCGGCTTGGCGCCGCGCCCCAGGGCGAGGCGCAGCACAGCCAGCGCCGCAATGCACTGGCAAACCAGGTCAAAGAGCTTGAGCGCGGTCATCTGCGGGAATGTCTCCAGCCGGGAGACGAGCCCCATCACGATCAGATAGACGCCCGACCAGGCGTTTTCCTCCCAGGCCATCGCCGTGACCAGCTCGTAGTTCCACATGCCGCTGAGCATGGGCTTCAGCACGTTGCTCATGCGCCCCGGCCGGATCTCCAGCATGACCAGGTGCGCGCCGACAGCGGCCATGGCCAGCAGCGCCGCGCACAGCAGCACGATCACCTCTTTGCCGCGCAGCGCCCGCCATGCGCCCAGCATCAGCAGCGCCACAGCCAGCGTGCCCACCCAGGCAATGCCCTGCACGCCCTGCATGGCGCCGCACAGCACAAGCACCACGGCATAAAACGCCGCGCACAGCACCACACCCAGCATGCAAAGCTGCGCGCCGGTCACATGCGCCGTCATCGCCGCGCGCAGCGGATCGCGCAGCCACAGCGACCCCTGTTTCTGACTCTTGTTCATCACGCTTTCACCTCCGAGGGAATCGCCTCGCGGCTTTCACGCAGGCTGCGCCAGAGCGCAGCGGCCGTCAGCGCGACGCCCGCCGCCTGGAACATCGTCGCCCACTTGAGCTCCATGATGGTGTCGCCCGGCAAGCCCGCCGTATAGCAGATATACGACGCCAGGCCAAAGAGCAGCGGCAGCGCAATCCGCCGGGGGTTGACCGCTGCCACCGCCAGCGCCAGCACATCGGCGCCAAACGTATAGCGCTCGTGCATCTTGGGCAGGAAGAAGGGCACCCCCGAGAGCATGAGCAGGCAGGCGAGCATCACGCTCTCATCCGAAAGGTTCTCGCGGTAGACGCACACAAGCACGCACATGGCCAGCACCATGGCAAAGCCCAGGGCCATGGCCATGCCGCTGAACATCTCATAGAGCGCGCCAGCGTCGATTCCCGACGGCAGGAAGTGGTACAGGCTCGGGCCATTCATGGTCATGAAGCTGTACTGCCCCGCCTGCTTGGTGTAGGCCGTGAGCACGTGGTTGAGCGACTTGCCGGCCCAAAGCGCCGGAATCATCATCACCATATACATGACGGGGATGAGCAGCACGTGGCGCAGCTTGATGTCCTTGCGCAGCCACAGCGGCAGCAGCACCGGCAAAAAGAAGACCGTTTGCAGCTTAAAGGAAAGCGCAATTCCAAAGGCGATCATGCTGCGCGCGCCGCGGCCCGTCAGCCCCAGATACAGCCCCATCAGGCACAGCGACGTGTAGATCACGTCGCACTGGCCCCAGTATGCGCCGTTGAAGACCACGGTGGGCAGGAGGCTGGCAATGTGGTAGATCAGCAGCTTCGCCCCCGAGCCCTTCACGCGCAGCCCGGCGATCTGCATGACCGCGTAGGCGAGCAGAATCTCCGCGAAGATCGAGATGGCCTTCACCAGATACTGCCAGGGGTAGGAATCCACCCGCGAGACGAACTGGAGCAGATACAGGTACGGCGGCGTATAATCGGTGGCGATGTACCAGCCCAGGCCTTGCTTGAGGCTCATCTGCGAATAGTCGTAAATCCAGTTGCTCAAAAAGATGCTGTAATCGTCGCTGACGTAATCCAGCAGCGAAATCTTCGCCAGCAGGATCAGCCCCGTGAGCAGCGCCAGCATCACCTGCATCCAGCACTCCAGGCGCCTGCCCACGCGAAGCTGCACGGCCAGCGACACGGCAAAGATCGCCGTGAAGGCGGTCGCCGTTATCATCAGCATCTCATCCAGGCGGTATTCCGCAAATTCATCCATCCGCGCATAGCGCGCATTGACCGCAAATGCATAGAATACCGCCGTGGCCATCGCCCACAGCAGCGCCTGTGCCCACCACGGAAGGCGCTTTTTCAGCGCGCCGCGCAGGGCATCGCTCGCAAAATCCTTCGTCATTGCGTGTGTTCCTTTCCTCAGGCCGCGCACGTGCACACCGTGCCCGGTTTTATTGCATACATCCATATTATACTGAATCATGCGGCTTCTGTACAGCAAAACCTGATTGCAATCCATTCCAAATCCATGCAGGCGCGCATAGCGGCACGCCTCTGCGCCCGCCGCTTCGCCTCGCGGGCCCTTTTCCTTGCGCCCGGCCCCAATTGCGGCGCGCCGGCGTCATATCCTGCGCGCGCCGGGCATACAGTAAGACGAAGATCTGTTCATGATTGGTCACATTTTTGCCCGTTTTGCGCCTTACCCACGCAAAAACGCCGGTTTATCATGAAAGCAGAACAGCAGCCCGGACGCTGCATTCTCCGGGATCCGACATGAATCAACCGACATCATCCGAACTGAGGTGAATCAATTGCAAAACGCGGTTTGTTCACGAACGATGCATGCCCCGAAGTGGGTGGCCTGTGACCCGGTATTCTCTCCCGCCTTTTACAGGCCTTACGAATCCGCGGTGGAAACCGCTTTCCTGATGCTCTGCAACACCCGCAACCGTCTGGACGAACAGGGGAATCAGTCGGGCGTGCGCGCCATGACGTTCCGCCTCAAATCCCCCGGCTCCATCCGCGACAAGCTCGCGCGCCGGGGCCTGCCCGTCACATCGGAGGCTGCCTGCAGCGCCCTGCACGACATCGCAGGGTTGCGCGTGGTGCTCTCCAGCGTCGACCTCGTCTACCGGTTCGCAAGCCTTCTGCGCGCCTCTTCCACCGCCGAGTACGTCGGTATGCGCGACTATATCTCCTCGCCCAAGAAGAGCGGCTACCGCAGCCTGCACCTGATCATGCGCGTGCCCGTGCTCAACGACGGCCTGACCGTCATGATCCCGGTGGAAATTCAGCTGCGCACGTCCGCCATGGACATCTGGGCCAGCATTGAGCACGACGTATGCTACAAGCCGGTGCAAAGCGCCTTGCAAGCCTAGCGCGCTATGCCGATCTCATGTATTGAACGACAAACGCCCTCCCGCCACGGCCTCAGCAGACCGCGGCGGGAGGGCGTTTATGCCTTCCACAAGACGCAAGCAAGCGTCGCTTTCAATGCGCGACGAGCTCCCAGAGCCGCTGAAGTTCATCCTCGCTGCCATATTGCAGGATGATGCGCCCCTTCTTGGCCGACCCTTCCAGGCTGACCTTCAGACCCGTGGCCGTGCGCAGCCTGTCCTGAAGCTCCGTGTACTCCACGGGCAGCGGCTCCTGCTTTTGCTTTTCCCGCTTTTCAGGCGCATTCTTGGCCGCCGCCTCGAGCTGGCGCACCGACCAGCCGAATTGCAGCGTCTTGGCAAACAGGTTGGCCTGCTGCTGGGCATCTTCAATGCCCGCCAGCACGCGCGCATGGCCCGCCGACAGCGTGCCCTCGATCACAGCCTCCTGAATCCGCTCCGGCAGGCTGAGCAGGCGCAGCAGATTGGCCACCGCGCTGCGGCTGCGGCCCAGCCGCTCGGCCACAGCCTCCTGCGTGAGCGCGCACTCATTCATCAGCCGTTCGATGCCGCGCGCCTCTTCAATGGCATTGAGATCCTCGCGCTGGATGTTCTCCACCAGCGCCGCTTCCTGCCTGTGCACATCGTCCCACTCGCGCACGATGGCCGGGATCACATCCAGATTGGCCAGCCTCGCCGCGCGCCAGCGGCGCTCTCCCGCAATGATCGTGTAGCGTCCGCCGTCGCGCGCCACCAGGATCGGCGAGATCACGCCGTTGTGCCGGATGGACTCGGCCAGCGCCAGCAACGCCTCATCGTCAAACTTCTTGCGCGGCTGGTTGCGGTTGGGGTCGATATCCCCCACCGGGATATCCACCACCGCCCCCGCGGGCAGCGGCGCCACCCCCTCTGTGCCCGCTGCATCCACAGACTCCACGACTTCTTCCACATCCGGCAGAATGGCGCTCAGCCCCCTGCCCAGTCCCATTTTCTTTGCCATGATGTCAAAGCCTTTCTGCACAATGTAGAGGTTATTTCTTTCTGCCGCGCCTCAGGCGCCTCACGCCCTGCCCAGGTATTCCTGCGCCAGCTGCTGGTAGCTCTGCGCCCCCAGCGAGCGGCTGTCATACAGGTGAATGGGCAGCCCATGGCTGGGCGCTTCGCCCAGCCGCACGTTGCGCGGAATGACCGTGTTGTACACCTTGCCCTTGAAGACCTTGCGCACCTCCTGCGCCACCTGAATGCCCAGGTTGGTGCGCGCATCGAGCATAGTGAGCACCACGCCTTCGATGGCCAGGTGGCGGTTGAGCTTTTGCACCTTCTGGATGGTGCCCATCAGCGCGCTGACCCCTTCCAGCGCGTAATACTCGCACTGGATCGGAATGATCACCCCATCCGATGCGCACAGCGCATTGAGCGTGATCAGCCCCAGCGACGGCGGGCAGTCGATGAAGATATCGTCAAACTGCTCCCGCGCAGGCGCAAGCGCATCGGCGATGACGTGCTCGCGCCGCTCCATACCGGCCAGCTCAATCTCCGCGCCCGCCAGGCGGATATCCGCGGGCAGAAGCATCAGGTTGGCCTGGGGCGTCTTGACCAGCGCATCCTCAAGCTCCACGCTCCCGGCCATGACCTCGTAGATGGTCGGCGTCTTTTCCCGCACCCGCACGCCCAGGCCGCTGGTGGTGTTTCCCTGCGGATCGGCGTCCACCACCAGCACGCGCCGGCCTTCGGCCGCCACACATGCGGACAGATTGACGCTGGTGGTCGTCTTGCCGACGCCGCCTTTCTGATTGGTGATTGCTATGATCCTTGCCATGTCGTTCCTCTTTTCAGGCAGCCCTGCCCTTGCGGCGCTCAGGCCGTCTGGTTGTTTTCCTCCAGCACCTGCTCGATGCACGCGCGCTCCATCTCATCGAGCGGAAAGCGCCTGGCCAATTCGCGCATGGCGGCAAACGAACCGTCGCGCGAAAAATCGTAGAGCGCATCCTGCAGGCTCGGGCTGACGTTCATGCGCGCATACGAGAGCGCCAGCAGCCTGTCGGACAGATCGCGGATCTGCTCGCCGGTCACGCGCATCCTCCGCCCGTCGTCGAGCACGACGATCATCGTGCGATGCGTCGCCGTGTACACCGCGTTAAAGAGCATGGAGTCCAGCTTGCGCCAGAGCACCGACAGCGTGTCGCCTGTGCGCCCAAAGCGCACCAGGATCTCATTGACCGCATACACCATCTCCGGGCTATCCGCAAGCAGCGCATGGCCCCAGCGCTCGGCCAGCATGGATTCGATCTGCTCAAGTCTGCCGGACATCCTCATCCCTCCCCGCGGGCGGCATCATCCGTTGTGGCGCATCCGCGCCATGATATCTTATTTACTATTCTACACGCAACCCTGTTTTCCCGCAAGGGTTTTTGAAAAATGTATCTTTCCGGGTTCACGCGCGGCACAATCCGGCCGGTCAGTTTACAATTGCGTGTTCCTGGCGTATACTGATGTCACCCGGCTTAATTGTAAGTATGTTTGCGCCCGCCCGTGCGCCGCTTTTTACCGGTGCACGCGCGCCATATAGGGCGCTCAACCCGACACAAGGAGGAAACCCATGATTACCCAGGCCACCTGTTCGCTCGTGCTTGCACGCGCGCTGTCCAGGGGCGGCACGTTTGCGGAGATCTTCTTTGAGGACTCCCGCCGCTTCTCCATGACGCTGCGCTCCGGCAAGATCGAAAACGCAGCCATCACCCACCCGCGCGGCGCGGGCATCCGCATTTACGATGCGCTGCGCTCCATATATGTCTACACGTGCGACGTCTCCGAAGCCGGCCTGCTGCGCGCAGCCGACCGTGCGGCGGCCGCCGTCACGCAGTCCCGCGCAGCGGGCAGGGACATCGTGCTCACGCCGCGCGAGACGCCGAACCTGCACCCCGTGCTGCAGCCGGTGCTCGACACCCCCACCGAGCGGCGCGCCCGTCTTCTGCGCACCGTGGACGGCGCAGCCCGGGCCGTGGACAGCCGCATCACCCAGGTGACGGTGGGCCTCACCGCGCGCGAGCAGCACGTGATCATCGCCAACAGCGAGGGGCTTTACACCGGCGACACGCGCGTATACACGCACCTGGCCTGTTCCGCAGTCGCCAGCGACGGCACCGAAAACCAGACCGGCACGGACAACCCCGGCGCGCTGATGGGCTTTGAGCTGTTTGACACGCGCGTCGATCCCGAAGCCGTGGGCCGCAAGGCGGCAAAAACCGCGGTCACCATGCTGACCGCGCCCTACTGCCGCGCGGGCGAGATGCCGGTGGTCATCGCCGGCGGGTTTGGCGGCGTCATCTTCCACGAGGCGTGCGGCCACTCGCTGGAAGCCACCAGCGTGGCGCCCGGCATGAGCGAATTCTGCGGCAAGCTGGGGCAGCAGATCGCCGCGCCGTGCGTGACCGCCATCGACGATGGCACGATGCCGTGCGAGTGGGGAAGCGAGAACATCGACGACGAAGGCACGCCGACCACCCGCCTGACGCTCATTGAAAACGGCGTGCTGCGCAACTACATGGTGGACCGGCTCAACGGCCTGAAAATGGGCATGGCGCCCACGGGCAACGCCCGCCGGGAGAGCTATGCCTACGCGCCGACAAGCCGGATGCGCAACACGTACATCGCCCCGGGCACGGACGACGAAGAAGAGATGATCCGCACCATGGGCGACGGCCTCTATGCCGCGCAGATGGGCGGCGGCAGCGTGAACCCCGCAACGGGCGAATTCAACTTTGCCGTGCAGGAGGGCTACCTCGTGCAGGACGGGCACATCACCACGCCGGTGCGCGGCGCATCGCTCATCGGCAAGGGCGCCCAGATCCTCATGCGCATCGACCGGGTAGGCCGGACGATGACCATGGGCCAGGGCATGTGCGGCTCGCTGAGCGGCAGCGTGCCCACCAACGTCGGCCAGCCGACCCTGCGCGTCAGCAGACTGACCGTCGGCGGAAAGTGAGGAGTGCAGCATGGAACAGAATCTTACAGCATTTGCCGACCGCGTTTTGCAGGCCGCCACGGAGGCGGGCATCGCCCCGGCCGAAGTCGCCTGCAGCCGGGATGAAGCCTTCAGCGTGCGCGTGCGCAAGGGCGATATTGAGGATTACCAGGTCAGCGACCACATGAGCCTGACGCTGCGCGGAAGAGTGGACGGGCGCATCGGCACCAGCAGCACGCAGGCGCTCGACGAGGAGAGCATCGACCTGCTGGTGCGCGGCGTCATCGAGAGCGCGCACCTGATCGAAACCGACGAGCAGGACGACATTCTGCCCCCGGACGAGCGCTACGGCTCCGTGTGCAACTATGCCGCGGCGCTCAACGACATCAGCGAGCAGGATAAGATCGCCCTGGCGCTTGACATCGACGCGCGGCTGCAGGGCCGCGATGCGCGCATCACGCCCGACGACACCGTCGTCGCCTCGGCAGACGAGGCATACTGCCTTAAGAATACGCTGGGGCTCGATCTCTCGCACCACAGCAACATGCTCTACGCCTGCACCGGCGTGCTGGCCAAGGAAGGCGAGCGCGCGGCCACGGGTTTTGAGATCCGCTGGGGGTTCGGCATAGACGCCATTGACCCCGAGGAAATGGCCCGCACCTGCTGCAAGGACGCCCTGTCCAAGCTCCAGGCGCAGCGCCTTAAGAGCGGCGTGTATCCGGTGGTCATTCGCAACAGCGCCATGGCCCAGCTGCTGGCCACATTCTCGGGCGTCTTCTCGGCCGACAATGCGCAGAAGGGGCTCTCCCTGCTTGCCGGGCGCGAAGGCTCTGTCATTGCCAGCCCCTGCCTGACGCTTACGGACGATCCGCTCATGCCCTGGGGTCTGGCAAGCTGCCCCTTTGACCGCGAAGGCGCTGCCACCCGCAAAAAGAACGTCATTGACGGCGGCGTGCTCACCACCCTGCTGCACAACCGCAAAACCGCCCGCAAGGCCGGTACGCAGACCACGGGCAACGCCGCCGGTTCCGGCCGCGTCACGCCTTTCAACCTGTACATCGTCCCGGGATCGCTCACCGCTGAGCAGCTGCTGCTCAACCTTTGCGACGGGCTGTACCTGACCGAGGTTTCCGGCCTGCACGCGGGCGCCAACCCCATCAGCGGCGACTTTTCGCTGCTGGCGCGCGGCTGCCTGATCCGTGGCGGCAAAGTGGAGTGCACGGTGGAGCAGTTCACCGTAGCCGGCAACTTCTACCAGCTGCTGACCGACATCCAGAGCGTGGGCAGCGACCTGCTCTTTGAGGCTTCCCCCATCGGCAGCCCGTCGGTGATGGTCAAGTCGCTTCACGTTGCCGGAGAGGACTAAATATCCCTTTCAAAAGCAAAAAAGAACCGTTGCAGCACCAGGCGAAATTCAACTGCATGTGACATCGTCCGGTGTGCAGCGGTTCTTTTCTATTTTGGGAAAGCCTGTGGTGCGAATCACAGAGAATCGCCGCCATATCCCGGCGCACTATACATCTACGGGTTTTGCATATAGATCAAAGTTTATCACTAAATTGAGAGAGTATGACAGTGTGATCAGCATTCTTTTTCCGCACTCCCGTTGTTTTCCTCAGACTTCGT
>DVJV01000094.1 GCA_018716525.1 Candidatus Ventricola gallistercoris | reverse complement strand
GGCACAAGCGGCATCATCATCAACACGGAGGACAACCGCCAAATGCTTCAGGAAGCGCTCTATCCGTGAGCGCGCAGGTCGGTTGCCACGGGCAACCCCCAAAGAGGGGAAAGGATACCCTTTCCCGCGTGAAATGCCTGTTTTTTGAGGATGACATCCACACCGCATTTTGATATAATAGTGCCGATTTCCGATGTGATCCGTCCTTGTGCGCACAAGCTCGCCACAGCAGGCCCGGCTGCGCGCAGGAATACCCTTGCTTTGGCACGGCACATCCGGCACGATGGTTCGGAGGTTTTTCCATGAAACACGCCAAACGCATTCTCAGGAAGCTCGACTACCTGCCCCGCTGGGCATGGTATACGCTTTCCTTTTTCCTTCTGCCCCCGTTTGGTCCGGTGATCGTCTACCTGGTCTTCCACGCGCTTGGCAAAGCCGCGCAGGATGAACCCGATGAGGACGAGCAGCCCGACTGGGTGCGCGCCGCCTCCTTCTACATGGATGATGAGTGCGTCGTCTCCGACGACGAAGCCGTTTTGCGCCAGTGGGAGGAAACCGAGGCCAATGCGCGCCGGGCCACATCCGGCTGGCACGCCGACCCGGAAAGCGCCCCGCGGCAGGATGCGCTTTCCGCAGAAGCGCCGGATGCATCCGAGCCGGAAGGCGACGCCGTGGAGGACATCATCCGCGAGGGCAACGCCGCCATGCGCCGCATCCGCCAGGCGAACGACATCATTTCCGACGAGGCGCTGTCCGCACAGATCCAGTCGATTGAGGACAGCTGCGGCCAGATCCTCTCGATTCTCCAGCAGCGCCCGCAGCTGCTGGGCGAGCTGCGCACGTTCCTGCGCTATTATCTGCCCACCACCCTCAAGCTGCTCGATGCGCGCGCCCGGCTTGAGCGCGGCGCGGACACCCCCAAGGCGCGCGAGGTGCGCGAGCGCATCTCCCAGGCCGTGGGCGTGATCGACAAGGCCTTCAAAAAGCAGGTGGAGGCGCTGGACGCCTACCGCTTCATCGACCTGGAAAGCGAGATGGACGTGCTGCGCGACATGCTGCGCGCCGACGGATTCATCGACGAAGATCCGCAGGACGATCCCTTTGCCGATGTGCTGAAGCGCCGGCGCTCTGCAAGTGCCCCATCCAAGGCCGCTGCCGGCACGGATGAGGCGCAAAGCAAGCCGCTCTCCACCCACTGACCCACCGCCTGTCCCCGCGTCCTATTCGCGGATACAGGGCTTTGAATCGGCCATGACAAACGGGTTCCCTTCACAGAACCGGCACACCGCCGTACTCTGCGAAGGGAACCCGTTTTGCTATGCCATTGTCCGTAAAGAGCGCAGGCTGCCTGGGCTTTTCAGCCCTCTGCAAGCGCCGCTTCAAAGGCCTCAAAGAACTCGGGGCAGCTCCATCCGCCGCAGCCGCAGAGCATATCGCCGGACACGCCCAGCTGCAGCTGCAAGCCGCTGTCAAGCGTGGCCGTCAGCACCTGGCGGCTGGCCGTGGCATCTGCCGCTTTGAGCGTCGCGTTATCCAGCAGCACGGCCACCACGTCGTTGGCCTGCTCGCCGGTAAGCGTACCCACGCCGGAGAGCTCCAGCGTTTTAACCTGCCCGCGCACGGAGAACGTATCCTCCAGCGTCTGGCCGGACGGCCCTTTGCCCGCGTAGCTGACGCGCTGGAAGAGCCGCGTCTTTCCCTCTACTTCCGCCGCCACGAGCGTCGTGGAGGCGATGTCGGCCACCGCGTACACCGAAGCGCCCGCCTGGGCGATGTTGGACAGGCCCGCGTTCATTTCCTCTTCGCTCGCCAGCGAAGGCTCTTCGACATAGGCGGTAATCTGCCCGACCTCACTGCCGAGTAGCGATGCGCCAACATCCTGCGGCGAGGTGAGCATCCGGTAGACGGCGCCATCCACCGTCACAAGCGGCATATCGCCCGCCCCGCTGGCAAAGAGCGATCCGCTGGAAGCTCCGGCCGAGCGCACCTGCGCCCCGTCGCCCAGGTCGGCCACGATCACGCCGTTTTCGCTTACGCCGTTGCCCGCGGCAATCGTATCAATGGTAATGGTTCTATCCTCCGGCCCGCCGCCCGTTTGCAGGCCAATCACGCCCACACAAGCCAGCGCCAGCGCCGCACAGCAAATGGCCGGGGCAAATGCGCGCAGCTTGCGCCTAGGCGCAGTTTCCTGGCGCGCGGCCATGAGGATGCGCCTTTTCATGTTCTCATCCGCATGAAGACCGGCAAGCATTTCATCGGCAATTGGCGCCAGATGTTCGAGCGTTTTCAAATCATTCACCGGTTTCTCCCTCCTTTAACAGGCTTTCCAGTTTCTTTCTCGCTCTGGAAAGGCGGCTGGAAATCGTCCCTTCCGGCAGGTTCAGCATCTGTGCAATCTCGGATATGCCCATGTCCTGATAGTAATGCAACAGGATCGTCTCCTTGAACGGCGCGGGCAGCTTCTGTATCGCCCGCATCAGTTCGGCCTTTTCCTCGCGTTGTTCGATGCTCTCCTCCTGTGCCGGCATGATATCCAAAGTCGGTGCGCCCAGCACCACGCGCTTGAGCCATGCGCTGCGCCACAGATCCCTGCAGCAGTTAACCGTCACGCGCAGCAGCCACGCCTTCTCCCTTCCGGGGGCGATGGCCTCGCCTCGCGTATACAGCTTCACAAACACATCCTGGCAGACATCCTCAGCCTTTTGCCGGTCTGCCAGGTAAAAATAGGCCATGCGCAACACATCGTCCGCATACTGCGCGTACAGTTGTTCAAACTGTTCGTTCAGATCCGGCTTCCTGACGCTGTCTTCCACCCGTTTCACTTCCTACCCTCATCATGTAAACGAATGAAACAATCGTTTTCATCCGCAAAATACAAAAATATTTTCCAACATGGCAGTCCGCCTGCAAACGCCCTGCCCTCCCGGCGCAAAAGCCGGGCCAACGTGCAATCTTTAATCATTATACCGCAAACA
>DVJV01000093.1 GCA_018716525.1 Candidatus Ventricola gallistercoris | reverse complement strand
GGCTCCCGGGCGGGAAACGGCGCAAGGAAACCTTGCACAGCAAGGCTTCCGAATCCGCCGCACATGTCGCCGGATTCGGATTGCATTTGGAGGGCTACGGCCCTCCAAACCTCCCGGAAGGGTTTTTTGACGGTCTGAGGCGGCAGGATGTTCCTGCCGCCTGTTTTTGTGTATCTATGGAAAAAACGCAAAGACATGCTGCCGTGGGCGGAAAGGAAATCGCGCGATGCAGATCAGAGAAATCCGGGCAAATAAAAAGCAATACCTGCCGCTCTTGCTGCTGGCAGACGAGCAGGAGAGCATGATCGACCGCTACCTGGAGCGCGGGACGATGTACGTGCTGGAGGATGGCGGCATCAAGGGCGAATGCGTTATCACAGACGAGGGAAATGGCATTCTTGAGCTCAAGAATATCGCGGTTGAGCCCGCATGCCAGCGTCAGGGATATGCAAGGGCGCTCATCGCCTTTGTCGAGCGGACTTATGCGGGCCGGTTTTCACAGCTTCTGGTTGGCACAGGCGACAGCCCCGCAACCCTCGGATTCTATGAAAAGTGCGGGTTTGTGCGCTCGCATATCGTCCCTAACTTCTTCACGGATCACTACGACCATCCCATCTTTGAAGGGGGCGTGCAGCTCACCGACATGATCTACCTGAAAAAGGAACTCGGCAAGAAAGCCGAGTGCGCAGACGGGGAAGAGGGCTGACCGGGAACTTGCAGGGGAATCTGCGGCATAGATGAGCGGCATTTGGCCTAATAACAAAGAGGCGTTTTTCGTGGTGAAAAACGCCTCTTGACTTTAAAACAGGGCACGACTTAGAAAAACGTTGGTGCATCACGAGCCCATATGCTCGACGTATTCCTCCAGGCACCAGTTGTTGCGCGTCATCAGCGCGGCGGCCTCCACGCCCACATAGCGGAAGTGCCAGGATTCGGCCAGGAAACCGGTGATGCTTTGCTTTTCTTCGGTGAAGCGCACCACGAAGCCGTAATCCGCACAGTGCGCGTGCAGCCACTTCTGCTGCTCGGTGCCGGAGAAGCTGACGCCGGGCACGGTGATGTCGAAGGCGAGGCCGGTCTGGTGCTCGCTCGTGCCTGCGGGCGCGACGGTCTGATATGTTGCGGAGAGACAGCGCTCGCGCGACCAGCTCGGGTTGCGGCCCTGGTAGTCGGCCACGGAGTTTTCCACCAGCTGCTGCTGGTCGGCATATGTGCGGTAGGCGGAGGAAATCTGGAAGTTGTCCACACCGTCGGCGATGGCGGCCGAGAGCATCTGTCCCAGCGCTTCCACGGCTGTGCGGTTGGCCTGCGTGCCCTTGTACTTGACCTTGACGATGTCGTCGGAGAGCACATCCTCGATTACGACCAGATCCATGGGCACGTAGTTTTGGTTCAGGGGCAGATCGCGGTTGACGAGCAGCAGAAAGTCCATCGGCGGGGCTTCATCGGCGGAAAGTGCGCTGCCGCCGTAGAGCAGGGCCTGCGTCTGTGCGCCGGCCAGACCGTCGGCAGTCAGCCCGTTGACTGCCTGGAACATGATGACCGCGTTTTGCGTGTTCGCGCCGAACTGGCCATCCGCAGCGTCGCTCAGGTAGCCCAGGTTGATCAGCGCCTGCTGAAGCCGGGTCACATCCGAACCGCTCATGCCCTTTTTGAGCGTGCGCGCGGTGGTTGCTGTGGGCGCAACGGTCGGGGTGGGCGTGGGCTGGCCCGGGATGGGTGTCGGCGTCTCGGGAATCAGCTCTTCACCGCCGAAGCCGTATTGCGCGCCAAAGGGCGCGTACACGGCTGGGGTCGGGGTGATCGTCGGTTCGGGCGAGGGCGTCGGCTCCGGTGTCGGTGGCGCCGGGGTGATCCCCTGCATTGCGGCTTGCATGGAAGCGATGGCATCCATGTTGGGCGGTTGCAGCAGCCCGGTCATCAATACGCTCACGAGCACGATCAGCCCGACGGCACAGGCTGCTGCCAACACCCGCAGCAGCGAATTGCCTCGCCGGTCGGGGGATTTTTTTCGCATGGGCGTAGTTTTGCGCGTCGTGGGCATAGGTTCTCCTTCCTCGCGGGTGAAATGGGGGGCACAGTGATCCTGGGAAAATGCACGACGTCAGAAGATCCAGCCTCCGGCTTCAATCTGCGCTTCGGCCCAGGCGCGCAGCGTCTGGGAGGCGGCGTCGATCTGCTCCCGGCTGCTGACCGCATATGCGCCGGTGGCAATGCAGCGCGTGATTTCGTCGTTGATCCATTCGCCGTAATGCAGCGTGTCCTTGTAGTTGGAAAGGTCGAGCACCCAGTCATCGCGGACGGTGAAGTCGTGCAGCGTCACGTTGTCATAGCCGCTGAGCAGGTCATAGCACAGGCCGCGCAGTGTGAGCATGGCCTCAAGCGTTCCCTTGCTCTTCATGGTCGCCCATTCGGCGGCGGAATAGGGCGGAAAGAAGAAGTCAAACTGCGTCTGCGGGTGCTCCTCGATGAAGGGGAGAATGTGCGTTTCGATGTTGGCGCGCGCAGCCTCTGTGTAGCGGTCGGCGGGCATTTCGCTTTGCGGCGCGGTGAATGAAGCGGTGTACAGCGCGATGGGGCCGTATTCGTCTCGCCCGGCCCAGTTGTACATGGTATCGCGGAGGGTATCATCCTGCTGCTCGCCCCAGGTACGAAGGCAGCGGGGCAGGAAGCTGCCCAGCACCGACCGGTTGAGCCAGTAGGAGACGTCGTTAAACGGGTTGTCGTCGTAGAGGTACATGGGCACATCGCTGCCTGTCTTGGTGAGCGGGCCGATGAGGGAGTAGACGTCCAGCCCGTAGACCACACGCGCCATGTCGTGCGTGCGGAAGGCCAGGTTGAGCAAAATGGCGTGGTTGTAGGCAGTGCCCGCGGAGGTACACAACTTGATGAAGCGCCCGCCGAGTTCTTCATCCATCAGCGTGGGGTGAAAATTCTCGGTTACAGAGGTGCCCACGATGGCGCTGTCATAGTCGTAGTGGCGGACGATGCCCGCGTTGGCGTAGACCTGCGTGGTGTTGTCAATCGGCGGCATGTAGCGCGTGGCCAGACGGTAGATCTGGAACGGATCGATAAAGATCACCAGCGCGCAAAGAAACACGATGGCACCGCCAAGCCCCAGCAGGCACAGGATCGACCAGGTTTTTCTCTTCATATCGGTATCAAGTCAGACGAGGGAAAATGCGTCAGAAGTTGAAGTAGAGGAACACGCTGACGCTGGAGAGGGAGAGCGTGCAGTAGAGGATCATCAGCACGGTGGTCACGGCATTTGAAAGCGTGGGCTTGAAGGCCAGCGTCTTTTCGTAGGTGTTGCGCATGCCCAGGCAGCCAAAGAGCGCCAGAGCATACCAGACCAGCATGTACAGCGCATTGTAGCCCGGATGGAAGCCGCCGGGCATCGCAAAGGCGGATGTGATTTCCGAGCGCAGCGGGCCAAAGTCCATCATGAACATGGATTTGACGATCGCCAGCGCATCGGCAAGGCTGGTGGCACGGAAGAACACCCACGCCACGACGACAAAGCCAAACGTGAGCATCCATTGCAGCGCGGGGTGCAGGGCGTCATACTGCTTGCGGAAGATGCGGTAGAGCACCATGGCTGCGCCGTGCATCAGGCCCCAGAGCAGGAAAAGCCAGCCTGCGCCATGCCACAGGCCGCTGGCCAGGAACACGATCATCAGGTTGATGCATGTGCGCACCAGGCCCTTGCGGCTGCCGCCGAGCGGGAAATAGATGTAGGTGGTCAGGAACCGCGAGAGGGTGATGTGCCAACGCTGCCAGAACTCGCGGATGTTCATGCTCTTGTAGGGCGAGTTGAAGTTGATGGGGATGTGAATGTTGAACATCAGGCCGATGCCGGTGGCCATGTCGCAGTAGCCGGAAAAGTCAAAGTACAGCTGAAGCGTGTAGCCGAGGGCCACAAACCAGGCTTCGGCGGTGTTGAGCGTGGCAGCGGCGCCGAAGCCCGCTTCCACGGCAATGGCGAACGTATCGGCGATGACGACCTTCTTGACCAGGCCGCGGGCGAATGCGAACAGGCCGGGGGCGAAGTTGTCAAAGCTGAAATGGCGGTTCTTCGGGTCGGCAAACTGGGGCACGATTTCGCTGTGCAGCACGATCGGGCCGGCGATGAGCTGCGGGAAGAATGTGACGAACAGCGTGTAATCGAGAATATTGTAGCGGGGCACGGTGCGCCGGTAGCTGTCGATGACGTAAGAGAGCTGCTGGAACGTGAAAAACGAGATGCCCAGCGGCAGGGCCAGGTGGTTGAGCGAGAGCGCAAAGCCGAAAGCGCTGTTGAGGTTTTCGTAGAAGAAGTCGTGGTACTTGAAGTAGAAGAGCACGCCCAGGTTGGCCAGCAGGCCCAGCAGCATGAGCGGCAGGCGCAGGGCGCGCCGCTCGGTGATGAGCATGAGCTGGCTGAGCATGTAATTGACCAGAATGCTGATCACGATGATGGGCACGTAGCTGGGGTTGTTGTAGCCGTAGAACACAAACGAGGCGAGCACCAGAAAGACCTTGTTGAGCACAAACCGCTCAGGCAGGCGGCCCAGGCCGAAATAGACGAGCAGCGTCACCGGCAGAAAGGCGAGGATGAAGACGTAGGAATTAAAAAGCATGGCGGCAATCTCCTTCTGTGCGTCAATCGAAAAGGGAATCCGTGTAAGCGCCGGCGGCGCGAAGCGTGTCTACAGACTGGCGGATGACGGCGTCGTTTGCCTGCACCTGGGCAAGGGAGATGATGCGATCCCTTCCTTCGCTGACGGCAAGCACGATTTCTTCGTTGATCCACGGGCCGTAGTGGGTGGCGTCGATGTAATTGTCGAGGTCGCAGATCCAGTCCGTGCGCGCCTGGAAATCGTAAATCTGCACGTTTTCGTAGGGGAGGAGCGCCTTGACGACGGCTTCCTTCTGGGTGAGCTGGCTTTGCAGCGAGCCGTGCGCGTAGAAGTCATACCAGTGCGCGATGGAGTAAGGCGGGAAAAAGAAGATGAACTCGGTCTTTGGATGTGCGGTGATGAAGCTGACGATGTTGTGCTCCACATTCAGGCGCGTCTGCTGGTCAAGCTGGGGGTCTTCCTGCGGCGCATCCTGCTCGACCACGGCGCTGCTGATGGTGATACCGGCGAGCGCTGCTTCCGGCCCGTAGGTGTACAGGTCGCCCCAGGTGTACATGGTGTCGCGCAGATCGTCGTCGCGCTGTCCCCACGTGGCAAGGCATTGGGGAATGTACTCGAGCAGCACGCTGTGGTTAAACCAGTAGTGGATGTCGTTGAGCAGGTCGTCGTCATAGAGGTAGTCGGGCATTTCGCACTTGGGCGTGGTGTAGAAGTAGGACATCAGCTCCACGTCGATGCCGTAGAACACGCGCCGCACGTCGTGCGTGGCAAAGGCCATGTCCATCATCTGCTTGTGGTTGTAAGGCGATCCGGCGTTGACCGGCAGCTTGACAAACCGGCCGCCCAGCAGCGCGTCAAACTGGCTGGGCAGAAAGTTTTCCGTCATCGATGAGCCGATGATGACGCTGTCGTACTCGTATTGCTTGGCAATGCCGGCATTGGAGTAGATCTGCGTGCCGTTTGTGATCGGCGGGATGAATGCTGTTGCTTGGTGGTAGATTTCAAAGGGATCGATGATCACCACCGAGCTGACGATGCCCCCGATGCTGCCAATCAACAAGGTGAGGGTGAGTATGGCCCAATGCTTTCGGGTCATGGGGGTACTCCTTTCATCAGGATGCGTCAAACAGCGCGTAAACGGCCTGGCGAAGCGCGTCGATCTGAGTGCTGATCTGCGAGGCGTCGTCAATCAGGCACGTGCTCTGTGCCATGGCTGTCGCCATGGCATCGTTGACAGGCGATGTGTAGTGGATCAGGTCGTAGTACAGGCCGTAGTCGCGCACCCAGACATCGTGTGTCTGAAAGTCGAAGAGCCGCACGTTTTCTTCGCCGATAAGCGCGCGCATGAGCAGCTCTTTTTGGGCCAGCCGGGTTTCAAACTCACCGTTGCGCGCCTCGTTGGCCCAATACAGCAGCGAATAGGGCGGGAAAAACACGTAGAACGTCGTCTCCCGGTGCGCGCGCACGTAGGAGAGCAGGTTTTCTTCCACACTGCCCTGCGCAAACTCCATGAGCCGCTGGGAGACGGGCTGCTCGGGCAGCGGGGAGACAAGGTCCACGAGTGACAGCAGCGCCTGCTCACCCGGCATTTCGGGCGGGTCCCAGAAGAACATGCGGTCGCGTGCCTCATCCTCGTCGGTTGCGCCCAGACGTCCCAGCGCTTCGGGGATGGCGGAGAACAGCACGCTGCGGTTGAACCAGTAGTGCACGTCGGTGAGCAGGTTGTCGTCGTAGAGGTATTCGGGCATCGGGGCCTTCAGGTTGTTGTAGTATTGCGAGTAGGCGAACAGATCCAGCCCGTAGACGACCTGCAGAATTTCGTGGGTGGCAAATGCGGCATCCATCATCCGGGCATGGTCGCGGGAGAGGCCGCCGTTCATGCACAGTTTCACAAAACGGCCGCCGAGCGCGGCATCGTATACGCTGGGGGTGCAGTTCTCCGTGACGGAGGAACCGATGATGATGCTGTCGTATGTAAAGCTCCTGGCTACGCCCGCGTTGGAGTAGACCTGTGTGCCGCTGTTGTAAGGCGGGCTGTAAAACAGCGCCCGGTGGTAGATCTCGTAGGGGTCGACCACCACCACCAGCAGCACGACGGCCGCTGATGCCAGCAAAAGCAGCACGGCAGTGAGCAGGCACCATCGCTTTGAGGTCATGCGGCGCTCCTTTCAATCGGAAAACTGGGATAGACAGGCAGGGCAACAGGCACTGATGCGCCGCCCGGATGAATTTGCGCAAATAAATTCATCTTATTATACCGCATCAGTCAGGGGTTTGCAAGGAGAGAACAAGCGCATGGAAATGCATAAAACCGTTAAAAAAGCGCCCTTCTGTGCTATACTGTGGTATACTGGTTGTGATATGCACAAAAAGGATATACGGCGGCTGTGCCCGAAGGCGGGCCTGGCCGCAGGAAAAAGGGGATGATCGACATGGCAGAAAGAGAAGCGCCTAAGCGGATGACGGTGACCGGACGGGTGGCAGGCTTTCTGGGGGGCGCAGCCATTGTGCTGGCGCTTTGCCTGCTGCTTCCGGCGACGGTCTGTTCGTTTGGCCTGCTGGCGAAGCTGAGCCTGGCGGGCCCGTTTGAAGAGTGGATCGACTATGTGGCGCAAAGTGCTGTGCGCAATGTGGTGCTGACGACAGTGGCGCTGGCGGCGCTGATGGGCGTCAAGTGGGTGATGGAGCGCTTTTCAGGCATTCACCTGACGGCGATCATGCAGGGACTGTGGCTGATTGCGGCGCTGTTTTGGGTGATCGGCATCGGCGTGGTGCAGGAGCGGGACTGCGAAGCCGTGCTCAACGCGGCCAAGGCGTTTGCGGTGAACGACTATTCGGACCTGACATGGGGCTACTTCATGGGCTGCCCGTTTCAGCTGGGTATCGTGTTCTTTCTGGAGATGCTCGCGCGGCTATTGCCCGGCGTGGATACCAACCTGCTGATGCAGTGCATCAATGCCTTTGCCGGGGTGGCCACGATGGGCGTGATGGCAGCGCTGGCCGGGACGATCT
>DVJV01000092.1 GCA_018716525.1 Candidatus Ventricola gallistercoris | reverse complement strand
GTCTGACCTGCTTTCCGGCTGTGGAAAGCAGGTTTTTTATGGAAATGGGGGATATCCCTTAAATGATGCGGCGCGCAGGCATTATGCCTGCCGCTCCAGCTTGGAGAGCCACACCATCAACACCGCGATGTCTCCCGGGGACACGCCGGAGATGCGGCTTGCCTCGCCCAGCGAACGGGGCTGGTGCGCGCTGAGCTTTTGCCGCGCCTCGATGCGCAGGCCGGAGAGCTCGCCATAGTCAAAGCCCTGGGGCAGAAGCCGGTCTTCTGCGCGGCGGAAGGCCTCCACCTGGCGGCGCTCCTTGTCGATGTAGCCCTCGTAACGCAGGCTGATGTCCACCTGCTCGCACACCTGCGGGGAAAGCGGCACGTAATTCGGGTCGATGCCTTCCAAATCGGCGTAAGTGATGCCCGGGCGGCGCAGCAGGTCTGACGCGCACACGCTGCCAGACGGCTCTGCCTGGCCGTGCGACGTCATCCAGCTGAGGAGTTCCGGCGTCTTGGGCAGCCAGGTGCGCTTGAGCCGGGCGATGGCGTCGAGCGTCTCCTGGCGCTTTTGCTGCATGCGGGCGAGCCGTGCGTCGGAGGCCAGGCCCACCGCGTGGCCGATTTCGGTCAGCCGCAGGTCGGCATTGTCCTGCCGCAGCAGCAAGCGGTATTCGCAGCGGCTGGTCATCATGCGGTAGGGTTCGTTGGTGCCCTTGGTCGTCAGGTCGTCCACCAGCACGCCGATGTAGGCCTGGTCGCGGCCGAGGATGACTGGCTCACGCCCCTGCACAAAGCGCGCGGCGTTGATGCCCGCGAGGATGCCCTGCCCGGCGGCCTCCTCATAGCCGCTCGTGCCGTTGACCTGCCCGGCGAAGTACAGGCCGCGAAGGCTGCGCAGCGAGAGATCGGCGCGCAGCTGCAGGGGATCGATGCACTCGTACTCGATGGCGTAGGCCAGGCGCAGCACGCGCGCGCGGCGCAGGCCCGGGATGGTGTGCAGCATGGCGAGCTGCACGTCCTCCGGCATGGAGGTGGAAAGCCCCTGCACGTACCACTCGTTGGTGGAAAGCCCCTCCGGCTCCAAAAAGAGCTGGTGGCGGTCCTTATCCGCAAAGCGCATGATCTTGTCCTCGATGGAGGGGCAGTAGCGCGCGCCCGTGCCGTGGATGGTGCCCGCATACATGGGCGCGCGGTGAATGTTTTCGCGGATGATGCGGTGGGTCTGTTCATTGGTGTAGGTCAGGTAACAGCGCGCGCGGTTTTGCAGGATGCCGTCGGTCAGGAAGGAGAACGGGGTGATGGTGCTGTCGCCCTCCTGAGCCTCCATCTCGTCAAAGTCGATGGAGGCTTCTTCCACGCGCGGCGGCGTGCCCGTCTTGAAGCGCCGCAGCGAGATATTCAGCGCCCTGAGGGCGTTGGCCAGGTGGGTGGAGGCAAGCAGCCCTTGGGGGCCGCCCTGCCAGTCGCACTCGCCGATGATGATGCGGCTGTCCATGTACACGCCGGCACAGACGACCATGGCCTTACAGGCGATCTGTGCGCCGGTGGTGGTGCGCAGGCCGCACACCGCGTCCCCCTCCGTCAGGATAGCGCCGCACTCGCCCTGGCGGATCTCCAGATTGGGCTCGGCAAAGAGCGAGCGCAGCATCCGCTGCTGATAGGCACGCTTGTCCGCCTGGGCGCGCAGCGAGTGCACGGCAGGCCCCTTGCCCGTGTTGAGCATCCGGGACTGGATGAACGTGTCGTCGATTGCGCGGCCCATTTCGCCGCCGAGCGCATCGACCTCGCGCACGAGGTGCCCCTTGCCCGTGCCGCCGATGGAGGGGTTGCAGGGCATCAGCGCGACGGCGTCCAGGTTGAGGGTGAGCAGCAGCGTGCGCAGTCCCATGCGCGCACAGGCGAGCGCGGCTTCGCAGCCGGCGTGCCCGGCGCCGATGACGGCAATATCAAAGCGATCCATGCGTTCCTCCGATAAAATCCAGTGGGTAAAGCCTGCCCGTGTGGCATGGCAGGCAGGGCGGCGGAAGGCGGCCCTGCGCGCGGCCTGCATGGGCGAAAGGCGTGTGCTGTGTCAAAACTTCCCGTATTATAGCACAACTGGGCGGGACAGAAAATGGATGTGTGCAAAAAAATGCTTTCCGGCAAAGCTGGAAAGCATCAGACTGTCAAAAAACCCATCCGGGAGGTTTGGAGGGCTAAAGCCCTCCAAATGCAATCCGAATCCGGCGACATGTGCGGCGGATTCGCAAGCCTTGCTGTGCAAGGTTTCCTTGCGCCGTTTCCCGCCCGGGAGCCCCATGGGGGCGAGAGGGAAACGGCGTAAATCTCGGAAAAGGACGCCGTAGGCGGACTTTTTCGACACGCTGATGCTTTCCGGCAAAGCGGGAAAGCATTTTGGGGCAGGGTGTGCGGGCAGCAAAGCGCGCCGTGCGCATCCGGCGTCATCAGATGGGCCGCCTGGGCGCGACACCGGCGGCATTTTCCTGCGGCTTGACGGTGTGGATGGCATACAGCCCGGATATGGCGTCTGCCGCGGTCTGACAGTCGGGAACGACCTGCATCAGCCCCGTGCACTCGGTGGCGCACTGCACGTTTTCCGGCTGGGCGAAGGCATCGTCGGCATAGGACTGCAAGTGGGGCGGATTCCAGGGCCAGGCGGCGTTGTTTACGTGGAAAGAAAAGGACATCCAAAATCACCTCCCGTGCGTTTTCACCGTTAGGATGGCGCACGAAGAGGCGTTGATGTGTGGAAAAAGCGAATGGGTAAAGGTTTCCATCAAGGCTTGAGCAGCGCGGCAAGGGCTTGGGGCAGGGGCTCTTCCAGCGCGATGGATGCGCCGGTGAGCGGCTGTGTGCACGCAAGAAACGCCGAGTGCAGCGCAAAGCGACCGCCGAGCGCGGGGCATGATTCGCCATACAGGTAATCTCCCACGATCGGGCAGCCGATGGAGCAAAGGTGCACGCGGATCTGATGCGTGCGCCCGGTCTCAAGGCGCAGCCGCAGCAGCGCGCGGCCGCCGCTTGTGCGCTCGACGCGGTAGTGCGTCACGGCGCGCTGGCCATCCTCGCGCACGGCGCGCCTGGCTCCGGCGCCCACACGGGCGATGGGCGCGTCGATCGTGCCGCTGGGCGCCTGGGGGATGCCCTCGGTGACGGCGAGGTATTCGCGCACAAAGCTGCCGGTGTGAAGCTGCGCGGCGAGCAGGCGCTGGGCGTGCGCGTGGCGGGCGACGCAGAGCAGCCCGCTGGTGCCCTTGTCCAGCCGGTTGACCGGGTGATAGCAAAAGGTCTGCGGGCCTTCCCCGAGCGCGAGGGCCAGCCGTTCGCGCAGCGTGTCGCTTCCGGTGTGCGCGCCGGGCAGCGTGGCGAGCGGGGCATCCTTGCAGACGATGAGCATGTCCTCATCCATGTAGCGGATCATGGGGGCAGACGCTGCGAAAGCCGCCGTTTCCGCGCCGTTGGCCAGGCGGATTTGCAGCGTCTGGCCCGCATGCACGATGTGATCGGCCCGCACGGCCTGCCCGTCCAGCAGGATGGCCTGCTGCACTTTCAGGCGTCTGAAAGCGTGCTCGCCCAGCTGAAAGCGGCGGGGCACCACGCTGCGCACCGCGCGCCCTTCGTCCTGCTGGGTGGCGACATAGGTCAGTATGCGCATGGCGTCCTCCTGTCTGCCGCCGTCACTTGAGCACGACGTTTTTGGCGCCCAGCGCATCGCAGAGCGCATCCATCAGCTGCTGCGTGGGGGTGACAAAGAGGTCCTGCGGGGCGCGCAGTTTGGCCCCGGTGCTCAGAATGTAGAGCGTGACCGGCACGGCGCCGGGGGAGCGCTGGAGGATGGGCCGGATGACGGCGATGGCGCTCTCATCCGGCAGGCGCAGATAGAGCTTGCTGCCGGGAAGCGGCTGTGCAGGCGGCTCATCGGAAAGCGCGCCGGAGGCCTTGAGCTGCGCGGCTTCGGCGTCGGTGGGCAGCGGCTCCACGGAATCGAGCAGCAGCTTGGGGTCCTCGTCCTCGCGGATGGACAGGCGGCCGGCGAGCACCACCGCTGTGTCGGGCGTCAGCTCGGTGCTCACGCGCTCGAGCACCTTGGGGAACACGAGCGCTTCGATGGTGCCGGTCAGATCCTCCAGCGTCACAAAGCCCATCAGGTTGCCCGACTTGGTGGCCTTCTGGCGCACTTCGGTGAGCATGCCGCCCATCTGCACCCGCATGCCGTCTTTTGAAAGGCCGTGATCCGGCGCTTCCATCAGCTCGGAGAGGGTGGCGGTGTTCATCGTCATCGAGGCGAGCGCGTTGGCATAGTCGCTCAGCGGGTGGCCGGTGATGTACAGGCCCGTGACACTCTTTTCAAAGTTCAGCCGGGTGCGCAGGTTGTATTCCTCCACTTTCGGCAGCGGCGGGGCGACCTCCTCGAGCATCCCGTCGCCAAAGAGCGATAGCTGGCCGCGCACGTTTCCCTTGCGCGTGCGGGCGGCGCCGTCCATGGCGCTCTCGTAGACGGCCATCAGCTGTGCCCGGTTGGCGCCCGTGCAGTCAAACGCGCCGGAGAGGATCAGCGATTCCACCACGCGCTTGTTGACCTGCTCGGTCTCCATCCGCTGGCAGAAGTCGAAGATATCCCGGTACGGGCCGCCCTTGCGGCGCTGCTCGATGATCGAGTCGATCGCCTTGTCCCCGCAGGACTTGATGGCCCCCAGGCCAAAGCGGATGCCCGGCGTGCCGCTGGCATCCATGCCGACGGAAAAGCGGCGGCCGCTCATGTTGATATCAGGCGGCAGCAGCGGGATGCCGTGCTTGCGGCAGTACTGCGAGTACCCGGCGACTTTGCCGCTGTCGGAGGAGACGGAGTTGAGCATGGCGGCGAAGAACTGCACCGGATAGTGCCGCTTGAGCCACGCGGTGCGCACAGCCACCACGCCATAGGCGGCCGCGTGCGACTTGTTGAACGCATAGGAGGCAAAGGCCGTCATCTCGTCAAAGAGCTGGTTGGCGATGTCGGCGCTCACGCCGTTGCGCACGCAGCCGGGCACGACGACTTCGCCGTTTTCAACGAGCCCGTTGATGAAGATCTCGCGCTCCTTGGCCATGACGTCGTGCTTTTTCTTGGCCATTGCGCGGCGCACCAAGTCGCTGCGCCCGTAGGAGTAGCCCGCCAGATCGCGCACGATCTGCATGACCTGCTCCTGGTAGACCATGCACCCGTATGTGACCGCGAGAATCGGCTCCAGCTTGGGATGCAGGTAGTGAATGGCCCCCTGTTTGTTCTTGCCCTCGATGTAGCGGGGGATCGACTCCATCGGTCCGGGCCGGTACAGCGAGATGGCGGCGATGATGTCTTCAAAATTCTGCGGCTTCATGTTCGACAGGAAGCTGCGCATGCCGCCCGATTCAAGCTGGAAGACGCCGTCCGTCTCGCCTTCGGAAATCATGTCATATACCGCCGCGTCGTCCAGGGGAATGTCCTCGGCGCGCATGTCGGTGCCGGCCTCGCGCATCAGGTCGAGCGCATCGCGGATGACGGTCAGCGTGCGAAGGCCCAGGAAATCCATCTTGAGCAGGCCCAGCCGCTCGATGGTGCCCATCGGGAACTGGGTGGTGATCACCTCGTCGTTGCGCTGCAGGGGCACGTACTCGGTGACGGGCTTGTCGGTGATCAGCACGCCCGCCGCATGCGTGGAGGCGTGGCGGGGCAGGCCTTCCAGCGACAGGCTCATGTCGATCAGCCGCGTGACGCGCGGATCTTCCTGGTAGCGCTTTTTGAGCTCCGGGGAGATTTCCAGCGCGCGGGTGAGCGTCATGTTCAGCTCAAAGGGGATCGACTTGGATACCGCGTCCACCTCGGCATAGGGGTAGCCCAGTACGCGCCCGACATCCCGCACCACCGCGCGCGCGGACATCGTGCCAAACGTGATGATCTGGCTGACGTGGTCCGGCCCGTAGCGCCTGGCCACGTAGTCGATGACCTCCTGGCGGCGCTCATAGCAGAAGTCCACGTCGATATCGGGCATGGAGACGCGCTCGGGGTTGAGAAACCGCTCGAACAGCAGGCTGTATTTGAGCGGGTCAAGCTGGGTGATGTACAGGCAGTAGGCGACGATGGAACCTGCGCCCGATCCGCGCCCCGGGCCGACCACGATGCCCTGGCTGCGGGCATAGCGGATAAAGTCCCACACGATCAGGAAGTAATCGACGTAGCCCATCCGGCTGATGACGCCGATCTCGTATTCCATGCGGTCGCGCGCTTCCTGTGTCACGGGCTGGTAGCGCTCGGCAAGCCCTGTCTCGCACAGGCGGCGGAGCATCGCCTCGCTCGTCTCGCCGTTTTCGGTGGGGAAGCGCGGCAGCTTCGTCTCGCCAAATGTGAATTCCACCTGGCAGCGGTGCGCCACCTCATGCGTGCGCTCGATGGCCTGCTCGTAGGCCGGAAACACGCTGCGCATCTCCTCTTCGCTCTTGACGTAGAGCTCGCGCGTCTCCATGCGCATCCGGTTGGCGTCGTCGAGCGTCTTGCCGGTCTGGATGCACATGAGCACCTCCTGGGCGTCGGCATCCTCCCGGCGAAGGTAGTGGCAGTCGTTTGTGGCCAGCAGCGGAATGCCCGTCTCCTCGCTCAGGCGCACCAGCTGCGGCAAAACGCGCTGCTCGTCTTCCAGGCCGTGATCCATGATCTCGATGAAGTAGTTGCCTTTGCCGAAGATCTCCTGCATCTTGAGCGCGTGCGCGCACGCCGTTTCAAAGTGCCCGTCCAGCAGCAGGCGCGAGAGCTTGCCCGACAGGCAGGCGCTGGAGGCGATCAGTCCCTTGGCATACTTCCTGAGGCATTCCAGGTCCACACGCGGGCGGTAGTAAAAGCCGCGCGTCCACCCTTCGCTGACCAGGCGGGTCAGGTTGCCATAGCCCTCCTGCGTCTCGCACAGCAGGATCAGGTGGTTCATCGCGCGCATGCCGCTTGACGGGCTGTGGTCATCCATGTTGTCGCAGGTGTAGATTTCGCAGCCGATCACCGGGTGAATGCCGCGTTTTTTCGCTTCCGTATAGAAGTCCACGACGCCGTACATGGCGCCGTGGTCGGTGATGGCACACGCATCCATGCCCAGCTCCTTGACGCGGTCGAGCAGCGGACCGATGCGGTTGGCGCCGTCGAGCAGGCTGTATTCGGTGTGCAGATGCAGGTGTGCAAAGGCCATAAGGCTGCCTCCTTTTGGATATCTGGGTGCGCAAAGATGCGCCGTTTTCGCAAAGCGGTGCGGATCGCCGCGGCCGCGTCAGGCGTCCGCCGGGCCGGTGAAGACGATCGTGGCCAGAATGGGCAGCACCTCGCTGGGCGTCATGCGCGTTTCAAAGCGCAGGTGAATGCTTGCATCCCACGTCTCGTAGGTGTACCAGACCTGGGTGCCGTCGTCCATCTGCACATCGGCCCGGTAGCACACAAAGCGCCTGCCGCCGAGCGTGCGCGTGCGCACGTCATTCAATCCGGCGGAAATGTAATAGGAAAAGACCTCCTGCTCGTCATAGTCCTCCAGGCGGTCGCCCGCTTCGTTGGCATAGCAGAAGATGTACAGTTCGCCTTCCGCGTCGTAGGCACACCCGGCAAAGAGCGCGTTGTCGCCCTCGCTCAGGTTGTTGGCGGTGTAGTCGTTGAGGCTGTAGGTGTCGGGCACTGTCAGCGTGAAGCCGTAGGCGGAAAAGTCGATCGTCTGCCCCTCTGCGAGCGGAACGGGGGATGCCTCGTGGGCATCGTAGGCTTGCAGACCCAGCGCGATGATGCAGCCGAGCAGGAAACAGGCGGCGACGGAAGCCGCATACAGCAGCTTGTGTTGCTTGCTCATGAAAACTCCTTGTGCGAAAAATCGGGCGGCAAAGGTTATTGCTGTCTCAGACTGTCAAAAAGCCCTCCAAATGTAATCCGGATCCGGCGACATGTGCGGCGGATTCGGAAGCCTTGCGCAGCAAGGTTTCCTTGCAATGTTTCCCGCCCGGGAGGCCCAAAGGGCCGAGAGGGAAACATCGTAAATCTCGGAAAAGGACGCCGTAGGCGGACTTCTTTGACACGCTGAGGCAGCAAAGGTTGCTGCCGTCTCGTTGCCCGCAGGCATAACCCTATTGTAAGGCCTGCAAAGAATGCTGTCAACGAGTGCTTTTTTGTACCTCAGCGCAAGAAGCGGCGCCCGGCGGCAAAACACCGTGCACTGCGGGCGTATAATTTTCCATGGATGGGCATATCCTTACACCGAAGCACATCCATGGCGCGCGTCGCCATGTGTAAGACATGTTTGCCCTTTGGGAGGAGCTGAAACCGATTGGAATCTGTGAGATCATTCAGGCACATGACGGTGGTGCAGCTGCGCGAATTGGCGCGTGAAAGGAAAGTGCGGCTGCCGTATGGCGTCAACAAGGCCCAGATTGTGGAGCTTTTGGGACGGGAACTGGAAACGGCAACCCTGCATGACGGGGCGCAGCACCCGCTCGATGCGCAGGATAGGGCAACAACGCCCCGTGCGGCATTTGCGCAGAGGCTGGCGACCGTGCAACCTGCACTGGAAGAGGCAGGCGCGTCACTGGAGCGGGAAGCCGCCAGCGTGCAGCGTGCAACAGGGGGGCAGCCTGCCCCACAGGCGCAGGAGGCGCCCGGCCTCTGCGATGAACCCGATGACGAGCGCATCGGGCTGTACAAGCCCAAGCCGCTGGGGTATTACAACGAGGAATACGGCACGAGCAACCCCGTCGTGCCCAAGATGCTCAAAGCAGGGCTGCTTGCCGCCGGCCAGGGCGTGCTGGAGGTGCAGCCGGGCGGCTATGGTTTTTTGCGCGCGCAGAACTGCTCGCCGGGGCCGGAGGATATCTATGTCTCCATCGCGCAGATCCGGCGCTTTGGCCTGCGCAGTGGCGACTACATCGTGGGCAAGACGCGCCCCCGGCGGCTGGGCGACCGATACAGCGCGCTGATGTACATCGAGTCCGTCAATGGGGACAACCCGGATGTGGCGCGGGTGAGGCGTCCGTTTGAGACGCTCACGCCGATTCACCCCAACCGCCGCCTGACGCTGGAGAGCGCTTCGGGGGATGCCGACCCCTCCATGCGCGTGCTCGATTTCATTGCGCCCATTGGCCTTGGGCAGCGTGCGCTGATCGTCGCCCCGCCCAAGGCGGGAAAGACCGTGCTGCTCAAGAAGATCGCCCAGGCGGTCGAGCATAATCACCCCGACATCGAGCTGATGGTGCTGCTCATCGACGAACGTCCGGAAGAGGTCACCGATCTGCGGCGCAGCGTGAAGGCGCCGGTCATCTATTCGACGTTTGATGCGCCGCAGGAAAACCACGTGCGCGTGGCCGACATGGTCTATGAGCGTGCCCAGCGCCTGGTGGAGCAGGGGAAGGACGTCGTCGTGCTGATGGACAGCCTCACGCGCCTGGCGCGCGCCTGCAACGCCATGGCGCCCGGCGGCCGCGCGATGAGCGGCGGCCTGGCGCCGGGGGTGCTCAAGCAGCCCAAGCGGTTCTTTGGCGCGGCGCGCAACCTGGAGGAGGGCGGAAGCCTGACGATCATCGCCACGGTGCTGGTGGAAACGGGCAGCCGCATGGACGATGTGATCTTTGAGGAATTCAAGGGCACGGGCAACGCAGAGATCCGGCTGGACCGCGCGCTGTCCGAGGCGCGGGTGTTCCCGGCCATCGACCTGGCGCGCTCGGGCACCCGGCACGAGGAGCTGCTGCTCTCCCCGCAGGAGTGCGAGGGCGTGGCGGCCGTGCGGCGCATTCTTTCGCAGGGACACACGCGGGAGGCCACGGCCCAGCTGCTTTCCATGCTGCTTAAGACGACAAAAAACCAGGAATTTTTCAAAAGGTTGCAGGAATGGCTTGCAATTTGGGAAAAAGAAGGGTATACTATACGAAGTCTCCGCTCAAGCGTATGAGAGGGCAGCGTGGATCTGCCTTTCATGCGATAGTATCGCGGCGAAAGAGGTGAAAATCATGAAGGAAGGCATTCATCCCAAGTATCAGAAGGCGACTGTGACTTGCGTTTGCGGCAACACGTTCCAGACGGGTTCCACCAAGAAGGAGCTGCGCGTTGAAATCTGCTCCAAGTGCCACCCGTTCTTCACCGGCAAGCAGAAGCTGGTTGACGCGGGCGGACGCGTCGATCGCTTCAAGAAGCGCTACGGCATCTAATGGTGTCACGTATGGAGAGCTGTCAAAGGGCGGCTCTCTTTTTTGTTTGCCGAATATGATCGCCTGAAGAGAAAAGCATACAAAAGCGCCGCGCACCCCGGAAGACGGGGAGCACGGCGTGCTGTGTAAATCGGAGCCGTGCAGGAGCAGGCGCTTGCGGCTCAATAGGCGATGATGACGCCGCCATTATAGGCGTACATCGAGGAGAGCGCGGAGGTGGGCGTCATGACGATTTCTCCGATGGCGGGGCACTTTTCCCGGATCAACTGGTAGACCTGCTGGGCGCGATCCAGACAGTTGCAGTAGGAGAGCACCAGGCGCTGGGAACCGGCGACCATGCCCTCGGTGTGGACGCGGCAGGTTTCCACCATTTGGGCCAGGGCACCGCGGATGCCGCGCACTTTGGCCAGTTGGCGAATGGCGCCGGAACCGTCGTCGCTCATCACCAGGCGGATGGAGAGCACATTGGCCAGCAGGCCGACGGTCTTGCTCACGCGGCCGTTTTTGACCAGATTATCCAGCGAGTCGAGCACAAAGAGCGTGTGCAGCGAGCGGATCTTGTTTTCCACCGCGCTGATGATCTCTTCAAAGGACTTGCCCGCGTCGATGAGATCGCGCAGCATCAGCGCCAGATAGGTTTCGCCCGCGCTGGCGCTCTCGCTGTCGAAGATGTGAATGCGCCGGCCCGGCGCTTCTTCCAGCGCGTGTTCGCGGCCGAGAACCGCTGCGTTGTGGGAACCGGAGAGCTTGGAGGAGAGCGTGATCACAAAGCAGTCCCCGTCTCCGGAAAGCATCTGCTCCGTGTAGAGCGCAGGGGAGGGACAGGCTGAGCGTGCAGGCGTCCTCGACGCGCGCATGGCCTCCAGATAGGGGCCGATCTCCACCGTGCCGTCGTCTACGTAGTCCGTGCCGTCGATGGTGACGGTCAGCGGGGCTACGACGGCCTTTGTGCGCTTGAGCAGCTCGGGGGAGAGGTCGCAACAACTGTCAACAAGAATATTCATGGCATAGCCTCCAGACGTCATACAGAAGATGCAGGCATTTCTATAGCACTATTATAGTATTGCGGTTGCCATATGTCAATTGAAAAGCGGTGAAAGATCGTATTGAATTCTACATCGTACGGGTTGACAGAACGTCGCAAAAGCCGGATAATGAAGATGATATCATCGTACACTAAGGCAGCATACTGCTGGGATTCGAGGTGGAGTCATGAAGAGCTTGCAGATCGCAGCCATCGAGCATGTGCCATGGCTGGAGTACCGGCATACGCTCAGCGATGGGCGCGTGTGCATCCGCCTGCGCGTGGGCGCAGGGGAGTGGGATGAGATCACATTGCGCTATGCCAACAACTACGGTGAAGGCGTGCCCTTTGCCCGCGACCAGAAAGTGCCCATGGAGCGCATGTGGCGCGATGAGGCCGCCGAGGTCTGGCAGGCGGTGTTTGCCGTGCAGGACCCGCGGATCGTGTACGCCTTTGAGCTGCGCGCAGAGGAGGTTCGCGTGCTGCACGATGCCGACGGTACGCACGCCGTGCCGGATGATCCATCCCGGGTGAGCGGCTTTCACTATGCCCATGCGTATCCCGCGCGCGAAAAGCCCGCCTGGGCGCGCGGCTGTGTGGGCTACCAGATCTTTCCGGACCGCTTCAGGCGCGTGGATGTGCCGGGGGAGGAGCCCGTGGAGCCGTGGGGAAGCCGGCGCGTGGCCAATGAATACCGCTTTGGCGGCAACCTGCGGGGCATTCTGGAGGCGGTGCCATACCTCAAGGCGCTGGGCGTGGGCGTGGTGTACATGACCCCGATCTTCCTTTCGGACACGTCGCACCGCTATAATACGTTTGACTACTACCAGATCGACCCGCTTTTGGGCACCACGCAGGATCTGTGTGCGCTTGCCGACGCGCTGCATGAGCAGGGGATGCGCATTGTGCTCGACGGCGTGTTCAATCATTGCGGGCTGGGGTTTGCGCCGTTTCAGGATGCGCTGCAAAACGGGCGGGCCTCCCGGTATTACGATTGGTTTTTCTTTGGGGAACAGTATCCGTGCGGGTATATGACGTTTGGTGAGAACTGGCCGTATATGCCCAAACTGAACATGCAAAACCCCGAATGTGCGGCATATTTCCTGCAAGTAGGCCGACACTGGCTGCAAGAGGCGCATGTGGATGGCTGGCGGCTGGATGTGTCGCCCGAGGTCTGGCCCGATTTCTGGCGCCAGTTCCGCCGGGCGGTGCTGGAGGAGAACCCGCAGGCCATCCTCATTGCCGAGTGCTGGGATGATTCGCGCGAGTGGTGCACCCTGGGCGATATGTTTGACGGGACGATGCACTACGTGCTTTCCAATGCGATTTGGAAATTCTTCGCCGAGGAGCGCTGGAGCCTGGCGCAGTTTGACGCGGGCATCAACCGCGCGATGATGCTCTATCCGCAGGAGGTTCAAAACACCATGTGGAGCTTCCTGTCCAGCCACGACACGGAGCGGATGCTCACCCGCTGCGCAAACAGGGTGCGCAGCATGCGCGCGGCGGCGTTTTTCCAGATGACGCACCCGGGCGTGCCGGTCATCTACTATGGCGATGAGCTGGGGATGCGCGGCGGCCCGGACCCGGATTGCCGCAGGAGCATGACGTGGGAGCGCGTGCAGACGAGCGGAATGCTCGCCTACTATAAGCGGCTCACGCACATGCGAAACAGCTTGCGGGTGCTGCGCGAGGGCACGTGGATCACCCATGAAGTGGGCAAGGACGGGCTGTATGCCTACCTCAGGCGCACGGACGATGAAACGGCGCTGTGCGTGCTCAATACGTCCGGGGCGCGCATCCGCAGGACGCTGGCACTGCCGGGAGCGCTGTCGGCGCAGGCATCGCTGCTGGATGCGCTGGGCGGAAAGCGCCTGAAGGTGCAAGGCGGCACTGTGATGGTCTCGCTGGCGCCGGGCGAAGGCATGGTGCTGATCCGGTAATGCTTTAAAAACGAAATACAAAGGAGATGAAGAGTGATGGATGTGACGCAGGTGACATCTGACGCCCAGGTGGAAGAGGTCG
>DVJV01000091.1 GCA_018716525.1 Candidatus Ventricola gallistercoris | reverse complement strand
ATTGTCATGTTCTTCTCTCCATAGTTTTTCAAGTTTGCTTGATTTTCTGGATTCCAGTTTTTCAAGTACTATGGATCAGTATCGCACGATTCGTGGAGGTTGTCAGGGCGTAGGTTTATTGAGCGGTTACGTTGCGAGCGCCTTTTTTATGTAAGCAATTCAACATCAAAAGCCATATACGCCTTGGAGATGTGTGCTGATTGCTTCAACTCCATCATCCATGATTCTCGCAAAATCTTCTGAGAATTGCAAAGAAATTGCATATTAAAGCGCTACACTGATAAACGTCGGAAGGAGGTGATGGGATGGGAGCTGGCGAACGGCGGTTGGCGATTTGGCAAACGCTGTGCTTGAGACGCCACGATACGGTTGCGAATCTGGCGTCCGAGTTCAACGTGAGCAAAAGAACCCTGTACTACGATGTCCAGTTCCTGTCCCTGATCTATCCAATCGAAAGTGTCCGAGGAAGGTATTACGGAGGCATCAAAATTTCCGACTGGTATACGCCCAATTCGAATTCATTTACGCCGGCACAGATGGAGCTTCTCCTGCGATTGCAGAAAACGCTCAGCGGAAACGATGCAATCATCATGATGAGCATCATCAACATCTTTTCATGGCGGAATTCCAATCGAAAACAGGCGTGCCGCTGACGCACCTTGACAATCGCATACACGATGCTGCGGGTACAGTTTCCCATGCAGAAGAGCGGCAAATGGAGCGGCGCGAAGAGGGCCTGTGCCGGAGCGACCCACGCATTCCATTGACCCTGTCATGGCTGGCAGGGCGCAACGACGCTGCACAGGCACAATGAGACTTCCTCACGGCCCCTCATAGACTGGAGGGGAGCCCCTGCGGTGCGCGTTTATCCTCAAAAGACGGCACATGCAGGGCTATGATGCGGATCGCCATCCGCAGCCCACAGCATCCTTTTCTCTTTGATTCAAACGACCGTCAGGAGGTTTCCCATGCCCGACAAAAAGATCTATGCGCTGATGCTCAAATCCTATCCTGACATTCTGAACATCCATGAGCTGTGCGAGGTGCTTCAGATCAGCACCAAGACCGGCTATAAACTTCTGAGGGAAGGAAAAATCAGCAGCGTCAAAGTCGGCCGCACCTATCGCATTCCCAAGGTTTCCCTGCTTTCCTATATGAAAATCATGAACCCTCCACAGCGTGGATGAAATTCGAATCCTGTGGTATGATGATCGTGCCAACAGCAGGTGGGAACCACACAACAAGGAGGTGCTACATCATGGTTGCAGGACACCTGCAAGAAAAGAACGGTCTCTACTACATCGTTTTGAGCTACAAAGATGCAAACGGAAAACGCAAGACACCATGGTTTGCCACAAACCTGCCGGTCAAGGGCAACAAAAGGCGCGCAGAAGCGCTTCTGCTGGAAAAGCGGCAGAGCTTTCTCGTTCCCGACGCTTCACCGGCACAAGCGGATGAAGGTGAAGATATGCTCTTTACCGACTTCCTCCAAAACTGGCTTCCCGTCGCCAAAAGCACCATCAAGCTGACCACCTACGCCTCGTATGTGTCGATGACTCAAGGCGTCATCATCCCATACTTTCAGGCGCTCGGCATCACGCTGAAAAAGCTGACGGCGTCGGATATCCAGAACTTTTATACCCAGCAGCTCGAACGGGTCAACGCGAACACGGTCATTCACTACCACGCCGTCATCCACAGGGCGCTCAAGTATGCTGTCAAGATGGACTTGATTTCCTTCAATCCAGCCGACAGAATCGAGCGCCCAAAGAAGGCGACCTTCATCGGCAACTTCTACGACAGCGCGGAGATCAACGCACTGTTTCAGGTTCTGAAGGGCCACCCGCTGGAACTACCCATCAAGCTGGCGGCCTTCTACGGCCTGCGCCGCAGCGAGGTCCTCGGCCTCAAGTGGAACGCCATCGACCTGGATGCCAACACCCTCACGATCCGCCACACCGTCACCTCGTGCAATCTGGGCGGCAAGCACATCGAGGTAGTCGCCGATACGACCAAGACGAAATCCAGCATGCGGACGCTGCCGCTCGTCTCCGAGTTTCGCTTACTTCTGCTCAAGAAAAAAGAGCAGCAGGAACACTACCGCAAACTCTGCGGGCGTTCCTACTGCCAGGCTTATCTGGATTATGTCTGCGTCAACGAACTGGGAGAGCGGCTAAAGCCCAACGCGCTGTCGGACGGCTTCCGGCGCATCCTCGAGCAAAACAACCTGCGCGTCATCCGTCTGCACGACTTACGTCACACCTGTGCCAGCCTCTTGCTGGCCAACGGCGTTTCCATGAAGCAGATTCAGGAATGGCTGGGCCACAGCGACTTTTCCACCACGGCCAACATCTACGCCCACCTGGATTTCCACTCCAAGATTTCTTCGGCAGAAGCCATGCTCTCCGGTTTGGGACTTGCATCTTCCTGCGAAGAAACGGACGTTCCCTTTGGGGCGGTATGACGACATGTTTTCTCTCCCGAGGGAAAGGAAAAAGCCCTACAGTGCTTGATCTGTAAGGCTTTTTTGGCGGAGAGTTAGGGATTCGAACCCTAGGTGGTTTCACCCACACAGCATTTCGAGTGCTGCACCTTAGACCTCTCGGACAACTCTCCGTGTAACAATTTCCTTCATCTCGTCCCTTTTTTCCACTGGAAATCGGAGAGATACGAAGGAGAGATATGAGAGACGCTCAAGCGCCCCGCTTTGTCAAAAAGTGAGATATTCCTGCGTTTCTCGGAGTACGTCATCCACATGGCCGACGGGATTTCGAGTGCTGCACCTTCGACCACTCGGACAACTCTCCGTGTAACATTTTCCTTCTTCGCGTCCCTACCGGAAACGTGTGAAGGAGCGATATGAGGAGCGTTTGCGCGCTCCGCTTTGTCTAAACGCCATACCCACGGCGTTTGAGGAAAGCCGTTTGCATGACCGGCCGGGAACTTTCAAAGCCATGGCCTTCATTCCCCGGTCCGCAGACCACAAAAACGGGCCTTCCCTGCGGAAGACCCGTTTATTATACTGGAAAATCAGGCGTGTTGTCAAGCCCCGGCGGGGCTTTTGCGCTTACATCTGCGCAGCCAGATCGACGATCTCCATCGAGCGGCGGATGAACTCGGTCATCTTCTCCGCCTCCAGCGGCTGGCGGGAGAGCTCGGCCAGGTCAAACAGCTGCCTGGCCAGCAGCAGGCTGCGCTCGTCCTTCTCCCGCTCGGACAGGCGGGCGATGGTCTTGCTGCGGCTGTTGAGCACCACGTCGTACTTGGCCGGCATGGTGAACTCGCTGCGGCCGTAGATGCGGCCCATGTCGTTGAAGCGGCGGGTCTGCTCATCCTCGATGAGCATCATGGGCACCGTGTCGTTGGCAAGCGGCTTGACCTGCACGTTCAGGTCGTCCTTGCCGGTGGCCTCGCGCATAATCGCGGTCAGCTTGTCGTTGTCAAGCGCAGGCGCTTCCTCCTGGCTGGTCAGGCTGTCAAGCTCGGCATCCACACGGCAGAAGCGGAACTTGTGCTGCGGATCGCCGCTGTACTCCATGTAGGACACGAAGTTCACGTCGATCGCCTGGTCGAGCACCGCCACGTCGATGCCGCGCTCGGTGAACAGGCGGATCGCCGCATCCTGGCGCGCCGCGTCGGAGGTGTAGACCATCTTGTCCGGCAGCTTTTCGCCGTTGCGCTCCTTGTATTCCTCCAGCGTCAGGTACTTGCCCTCGGTGGTCTTAAACAGCAGGCAATCCTTCATGCGCTCGGCAAACTTCTCGTCGCGCATCACGCCGTACTTGATGAACGGGTGAATGTCCGGCCAGAAGCCCTCGTACGCCTCGCGCTCGGTCTTGAACATGCCGGTCAGCCTGTCGGCGACCTTCTTGGTGATGTGGTTGGAGATCCGGCGCACGTAGCCGTCGTTCTGCAGGAAGGAACGGGAGACGTTGAGCGGGAAGTCCGCGCAGTCGATCACGCCCTTGAGCAGCATCAGGAATTCGGGAATGACCTCCTTGATGTTGTCGGCCACAAACACCTGGCCCGAGTAGAGCTTGATCTGCCCCTCGATGCCGCCAAACTGCTCCTTGAGCTTGGGGAAGTACAGAATGCCCTTGAGCTTGAAGGGGTAGTCCACATTCAGGTGAATCCAGAACAGCGGGTCCTCGTACTCATGGAAGACCTTGCGGTAGAACTGCTTGTAGTCCTCATCCGTGCAGTCCTGCGGCGCGCGGGTGTACAGCGGCTGCGTGTCGTTGATGGGCTTTGGCTCTTCCTTCTTTTCCTGCGCCGCTTCCCCGTCCTCGGCGGCCTTGGGCGCATCGCCCTCGCCGGTCACGGTGGCCTCTTCTTCCTTCTCCGGCTTGATCTCGGTCAGGTAGATCGGCACCGACATGAACGAGCAGTAGCGCTCGAGCACCTCGCGCACCCGCCACAGGTCCAGGAACTCCGCCTCCGCCTCGCTGATGTGCAGCGTGATGGTCGTGCCGCGCTCCTTGCGCTCGCCCGCGGTCATGGTGAAGGCCATGCCGTCCTCGCTCTCCCAGCGCACGGGCTCGGCGCCCTCGCGGAAGGACAGCGTGTCGATGGTCACCTTGTCGGAGACCATGAACACCGAGTAAAAGCCCAGGCCGAAGTGGCCGATGATGCCGGCATTCTCCTGATCCTCGTTCTTGGCATACTCCTCCAGGAACGACTTGGCGCCCGAAAACGCCACCTGGTTGATGTTGGTCTTCACCTCGTCGGCGGTCATGCCCACGCCGTCGTCGATGAAGCGCAGCTCCTTGTGCTCCTTGTCCACCTCCACGCGGATGGAGCAGCCGGCCGCCGCCGCGCTGTCGACCATGCGCAGCTTGGTGATCGCGTCGCAGCCGTTGGAAACGGCCTCGCGGATGAAGATATCCTTGTCGGAATACAGCCACTTCTTGATGATTGGCATGATATTTTGCGCATCAATGGATACGTTGCCCTGAATCGGTTCCATCGTATGAAATCCTCCTTTGACACCGGATGCCTGCCCGCTTGCCCGCCCCTCGCTGGGCGGACGCCTCCTCTCTTCGCGCGCATAAGCGCGGCGCGAAGGGCCGGCAAATCCATGGAATCGGGGGAAAAATCCCCCCATTTCTCGTTGCAAGCGTATTGTATCGCTGTTCGGGATGCGTGTCAAGAGAAAATTAGCACTCAACGACGTTGAGTGCTAATATTTTATGTCCGGTCAGTGCGGGCGTGGCGTCATGGCCTTTGCGCCGAAGATCCGTCGCACACATCGCCCGGCACGCAGGCCTTGCGCCGCATCGGCAAAGGCAGATGCACGGCCCCGCGGCACGGGGTTTCCAGCATGGCCCCGGCGCACAGCAGCACCAGCTCAAATTGGAAGAAATACCGCGCCCGCGTCTCCCACATGCACAGAAACAGGAAGATGCCCAGCAGCGCCACAAAGAGCGCCGCCGCGTGCGTCTGCCGCCTTTTGATCGCCTGGGCGCAGGCGAGGCACGCGAGCAGCATCTGGGCGAGGAACATCGCCGTGCACAGGTGGTAGTAGAGCGGATAGTACTTCCCCGGCGCGAAGACGAACTGCTTGACCAGGTTGTCCGGATCGCGCACGTCGCCCTCGATGATCTCGTTGAGCCGGAACGTGCCGTCGCCAAATGTGGACAGGTTCTTGCGGGACATCATGTTCAGCAGCCGGGAGGGATAGCGCAGGTAGTAGATGCGGTCGATGACCTCGCGCAGCAGCGCGGCGTCGCGCTCCTGCGGATCGTCAAAGGAGGTGGAGAACACCAGCCAGCCGCCGTATCCATACTGGCCATATCCCTCGTCGCTCTGCACGGGCAGACCCATGGCGATGTAGTGCAGCTTGGGCAGGGTGTATTTTTCAATGTTTTCCGCCCCGAGGTGGCGCGCGTTTTCGGCGTTCACCGCCGCGCTGCCGGCCACGAAGACGAGCGCCAGCGGCGCGGCCAGCCACGCGGTGAGGCGGATGCGCGATTCAAACAGCGCGGCGATCAGGCAGGCGATGGCCGCGATCACGGATGTGAAGCGGATCTGCGCGCCGATAAAGGCGCTCAGCGCAAAGAGCACGGCCCACAGCGCGCGCGCGCCGCGCGTGCCGGCCTCCCGCGTGCGCACGAAGGCATAGACGATCATCGTCGGGAAGGCGAGGGAAAACGCATCGGTGTACAGCTCCGACGTGCAGTAGAGCAGCGGCAGGCAGGTGAGCAGCAAAAGCAGCAGCCGCGACTGCCCCCGCACGCCGCAAAGCCGCCTGCAAAGGCGCGCGGCGGAAAGCAACCCGAGCGTAAAGAGCACGCTGCACGCCACCACCGCCTGCATGAACCGGTCCGCAAGGCCCAGCGCATTGCCGATGCGAAACACGAAGCTGAGCAGGTACACAAGCCCCAGGTTGTGCGGGTAGCGCGTAAAGTAGATGAACGGCCGCTCGACGTTGCCGTATGTGCCGGTGTCGGTGAGCAGCTCGGCAGCGGTAAAGCACTGTTCGGCATCCGTGACGGGGATAAAGCGCAGCTGCGTGGCCATGACCAGCTGCACGACCAGGTAAAACAGCGCAAAGCCCAGCAGCACGCGCCGCTCATGCCGGGCAAAAAACGCCTCGTGGCGGTCCGCCGTGCGAAGGAGCAGCAGCAGCGCGAGCAGGCAGGCAGGCGTGAGCAGCGCGAGCGCCAGGCGGTTGCGCTCATACAGCGGCCAGGGGGACAAGGCCACATTGCCCACCGTAAACAGGTAACACGGGATCATCAGCCCCGTGCCGGTGAGCAGCAGCGCGCGCAAAAGACCCGCGCCGCGGCGCTCCCGGCCCGAAAAGAAAGGCAGTCTCATGGCGCATCCTCCCTGGCCTTTCCGGCCATGGCCAGCGCGCCGAGCAGCAGCATCACCGGAACGAAGCTGAAGATGTAGCGCCCGCGCGCCTCCCAGAGCATTAAAAACAGCATCATGCCAAACAGCGCGATGCAGGGCAGCGCGGCACGCAGGTCGCGCCGGCGAATGTCCCGCAGGCAGCCCGCGGCGGCCAGCAGCATCTGCGCGATCCAGATGCCCGACGTCACGGCGCTGTAGAGCCCGTAGTATTCCCGCCCCTCCAGCACCACCGAGGAGACGGCGTTCTCGCGCACGGGCCCGTCGTCGAGCATCTCGGTCATGCCAAACGTGCCATCGCCAAAGAGCGCGGCATTCTTGCGCAGCGCCGCGGCAATCAGCCGGTTGGGGTAGCGCAGCGTGTACACCCGGTCGCGGATGCGCGTGTAGATCGAGTCCATGATCTCCTCGCGCGTGGCCCCTTCATCCATCATCCCCCAGGTGATGCCGTAGTCCCCCGTCGCGCCGCCGTACGGGTTGTCGGAGGTGGGGATGGACATCATCACCCAGTGGATCGGCGGGGTGTATTGCTGGGCGTGCACGTCGGGATCGAGCACGCGCGTGAGCATCACGTGCCGCACGGCCGCCATGCCCGAAAACATCACCAGCGCGCACAGCGCGCCGCACACGAGCGCGCGCAGCGGGCGCATCGTCAGCGCCCAGACGATGACCGCGGCGATGAGCGCAATGGCCACCGTCATCTTGATCTGGCTGCCGATGAGCGCGCACGCGCCGCACAAAAGCGCCCACAGCACCTGCCCGCGGGCCGTGCGCGCATCGCACGCGCGCAGCGCGAAGTCGAGCGTCAGCAGCACAAACGGCAGGGAAAACGTGTCTGTATACAGCACCGCCGCCGCCACATACAGCGGAAAGCACAGCAAAAGCAGCGCGATGAGCGAAAGCTCCGCCCGCGCGCCGCGAAGACGGCGGGCCATGTGCAGCGCCGAAGAGAGCCCCAGCGTGTAAAGCGCCGCCTGCACAAGCACAAGCGGGAAAAACGTATTCGCGATGCCCAGCGCAAACAAAAGCCGGTAAAAGCCCGTGAGCATCAGCAAAAAGCCCCATTGGTTGGAAAACCGGCACAGGTACAGCCCGAAGTCGGGATAGGCGTCAAAGTTGCCGTCGCGGGCGAGCATCTGCGAGCCGTTGTAGAGCATGAAGTTGTCGCCGCTGGGCGTGTACTCGAGCAGATAGCCCAAGATCAGGTGCACGGCAAACAGCGCCGCCAGAAACACCGGCACAGCCACGCGCGCGGCCCTGCGCGCCTGCGCCTCGCCCATGCGCCCGACGGCGCGCCCCAGCAGCACAAACAGCAAAAGCGCCGCGCCACAGCTGATCGCCGCGGGCAGCAGCGCATAGCCGTAGCACGCGCGCGCAAAGGGCAAAGTCAGCACGCCCAGCGCCGTCACGCCCACGGCAAACAGAAAGCAGCCCATGCCGCTGCGCAAAAGCGCGGCGCGGATGCCGGTAGGTTTCACAAGATTCCCCCCTCTTGCGCGCATCACGGCTCGATCAGGCGCAGCAGCTGATAGTCCCCCGCCGCGTCGACAAACGCATAGCGCGTCTCAAAGATGGCCTCCACGCGCGGGTCGTAGGGCGGATCAAACGCGCGGTTGTAGTAGATGACCAGCCACAGCGGCGGATCGCTCTCAAACGTATAAACGATCTCATCCATCACGGCCGGGTTGGCCTGGGCCAAAATCTCCTGCAGGAAATAAAACCGCATACACGGCAGGGCCTTGGCCGCCACATACCACTTGGGCTCCACGCGGTAGGCCATGAAGCGGTCGCGCTCCTGCTCGGGCACATTGGCCATGAGCGCCTGCGCGTTCTCGGTGAAGGCGTCAAGCCCCTCGCGCTCGGAGAGCCGCCAGGCGTTCGTTTCCTGCCCTTTGACCAGAAGCCACGCGCAGCACACGAGCGCGGTCACGCCGAGCACCGCCTTTTTTTGCCGCCCGCTTAAGGCCATGAGCAGCGCCGCCGCGCCCATCGCGGCCAGCGGCGCGCCGACCATCAGGTAGTGGTCGTAAAACTTGTGGGAGATGAACGCGGCCAGCCCTCCCGCCGCCGCGCCCGCGACCATCGCGAGCGAAAGCCACAGCGTGCGCCGCTTTTGATAAAGCACCAGCGCCCCCAGGCAGGCCAGCGCCGCCATGACCATGGCCATGCGGCCATAGCCCGCGTGCAGCAGCATCTGCATCCGGCTGCCGCCGCCCGTCTCGGCATAGAGCAGATTGTGCGTGATCGCGCCGTAAAACGCCTCCGAAAGCGCCCCGCGCATGGCCAGCCAGAGCACAACCGGCAGCGTGACCGCCAAAAGCCCCGCCAAGAAGCCCGCCGCGCACTGCAAGAGCGATGCAAACCGGCGCGAGACGAGCAGCCCCAGCGCGAGCACCGCCGTGACGGCCGAAAGCGGCAGCGCGTTGTTGGCGCGCGTGAGGAACGCGGCGGCAAAGCACGCGCCCATGAGCGCCGCGGGCCCAAACAGCCGCTCGCGCACGCCTTCGCCGCCGAATGCGCGCAGCGCGGCATACAACCCGATGAGCGTGGGCAGGTTGGTGTATTCCTCCGTCAGGTTGCCGCCGCCCACGAGCGAGCAGGTCAGCGCCAGGTAGACAAGCTGCACCCCCAGGGCGCTCACGCGCAGCTCCCCGGCGATGGCGCGCAGCAAAAGCAGGCAGCCGGCGAGCACCAGCACCTCCTGCACGAACACGGCCAGCGTCGAGTAGCCGCCCGAAAGCGCCTGCGGCAGCCACTGGATGAGAAAGAGCACCGGCCCCTTGTGGTCAAAGATCTCCGTATAGGGCGCATACCCGTTTGCAAGGGCGGTGCCCATCGTCAGGTACATGGCGTTGTCGCTGCCGATGCTCGGCCCCAGCGGCGTGTTGAACGCGTAGAAGACCAGCGAAAACGCCAGCGCCAGCAGCAGCGATGCCGCCGCGCCGAAAAGCCAGCCCCTTTGCTTTGCGCGCGTATCCGTCACGGCAGGGTAGCCTCCTTTCCCCGCGCGGGCAGAAGCGCCGCGCCCAGCATCACCGGCAGCATGTAGAGCAGGGGCAACAGGTAGCGGATCTCGCCGCTCTTGGGCGAAAGCATGCAGATGCCCAGCGTGCCCACCCCAAACAGATACGGCACGGCGGCGCCGGGGCCGTCGCGCAGCATGAGCGCCGCCAGCAGGAACAAAAACGCCCACGTCACCGCATCGACGTAGAAGAGCGCGCCCACGCCCGGCAGCCTGCGCAGCATGTACATGATGCGGTTGTACAGCTCGGTGCGCACCCCGTCAAGCGACGGGTCCTGCCGCAGGAAGATGCCGCCCGCGTCGGGCGAGTTGAGCGTGAGGCACACGATGGTGTTGCTGTCCGAGGGGTAGAAGTAGCCGTAGATCATGTTGAGCCACGCATCCACATACACGCCCGGGTGGCGCAGCCCCATGGACAGCCACGCGCCGAAATACGCGCCAAGGTCCTCGCCGGTCATGTCGGGATTGGTGGTATCCTTGACCGCGTCGGACAGGCGCGGGTCGTAATTCGCTTTCGCGTGCTCCACGTCGATGACCCGGGAAATCGCTTCCATTTCTTCGGGCGTCACGTCGTCCGGGTAGGTGACCAGGTAGCGCGCCGTCTGCTGAAAGGGGATGGAGAGCATCTCCCGCGTCTCCCCGGGAATGACGCCCAGCGCCGGCAGCAGCAGCCCCGTGTAGAAAACCTGAAACGCCACAGCCGTGCCCACGAGCGCCGCAAACACCCGCTTGCGCACCGGGCGGTAGCGCCAGGCGGCAAACACGCCGGCAAACAAAAGCGCATACACGGCCGACTTGCGGGTGAGCATCATCAAAAGCGCGCAAAGCGCCAGCGCGGCCACAAAGCGCGGGCTCTGCGCGGCGCGCCCCTGCATGCGCTCAAGCAGGATCATCTGCGCGGTGAACAGCAGCACAAACGGGGCGACGCTCACATCCTTGCACATGTTAAACGCATAGAGCGCGAGCACCGGGTACAGCGCCACAAACAGCGCAATGCCAAACGCCGCGCCGCGCCGCAGCCCGAGGCGGCAGAGCGTGCACAGCGCACAGGCCCAGCACAGCGCAAGTACCGCCATGCTCACCAGGCTGTAGAGCATCTGGCCGATGTTCGCATCGCCCATAAGCAGCCCCAGCTTCATGAAGCCGCCGTACACGAGCGTGAGGAATACCGGGTGATGGTCGCTCAGCGCGCTGCCGTCGCCGATGTAGCTGGGGTAGCCGAAGAACTGCAAAATCTGGTCGTGGGTGTCAAAGATGTTGAGCCCCGGCGCGTAGAGGATCAGATACGGGATCGAGCCCGCGAAGATGACCGCCGCGCAAAGCCAGAAAAGCCTGCGGCGCGCGCGCGGGTCATCCGCCTGGCCGCCCGCAGCGCGCAGGCGCACGCGCTCAAGCAGCGCAAGCGCCAGCAGGATGCAGCAAAGCGCCACGGCAAAGAGCGCGCCCATGGCCAGCGATGCGGTCACGAGCGTGCGCGCGTTTTTGAGGATCAGGCCGTAGGAGTCGATGGCGTCGTAGGAAGCGCCGAGCGTGCGCATGGCGGCAAAGAGCGCGGAAAGCGCCGCCGCCGCGATCCACTGCGCGCGCCCGGGATGCAGCGAAAGCGCGGAAACAAACAGCAGCCAGCAGCCGATGAAGGCCAGGCCGCCGCCGCAATCCGCGCCGAAATATGCGCCCAAAGCGCTTGCGCAGGCACAGGCGGCCACGCCGCACGCCGCGATGACGCGCAGCCGGGGAAGCTGCAAGATCATGTGTGTCCCCCTCATGCTCAAATGTCTTGAAGTTGAAAGCGCGAGCGGATCACGCGCATCACGCCGTCTTCATCGTTGCTGGGCGCGATGTGGCGCGCCACCGCCCGCAGCGCGGGATGCGCGTTTTCCATGGCGTAGCTCTCGCCCACGCTTTGCAGCAGCTCGCAGTCGTTGAGGTAGTCGCCAAAGGCCATGCACGCCTCGGGCGCGATGTGCAGCTGCTCTTGCAGGGCGCGCATCGCCTTGCCCTTGCTGACGCCGGGCTTCATCACATCCACCCAGTGCTCGCCCGACAGGATCACGGCCACCCGCTCCCCCAGCGCGCGCTGCAGGGCGGGCAGCTCGTGCGTCTGCGCGTCGCCCTCGTCGTAGAAGGCCACCTTGCACACATCCTGGCTGCCCAGGCAGACGCTCAGATCCTCCACCACCTGCACGCTCGGGTAATACATGCACGTATTGCTGATGAATTCCTGCGACGCGCTTCTCTCGATATACGCCGTCTCCGCCCGGCAGACCACGGGGTACACCCCCTGCAAGCCGCGCACGGCGCCCAAAATGGCGGGCAGATCCCCGGCATCCAGCGGGTCGATCAAAAGCCGCTTTCCGCGGTGCATCACCAGCGCGCCGTTCTCGCAGATGAAGAGCATCTGCTGCGCATACGGCTCCATATCGCGCCGCAGCACCGCATACTGCCGCCCGCTGGCCACCGCAAAGATCGTCCCCCGCGCCTGCAGCGCGGCAAACACCGCCGCAAAATCCCGCGGCAGACGCTTCCGGCTGTCCAGCAGCGTCCCATCCATATCGCAGGCAATCAGCCGGATGGCCGCATTCCCCTCCGCTTGCATTGGCATAGCATTCTCCTGTTCTTCCGCCGCGCGCCCGGGCACAGGCCGCGCCTCACGCCTTATCCTTCAGGTCGCTGCGCACAATCGCATACAGCGCCACATCCACAAAGTGCCCCTTGTTGTACAGCCGCTGGCGCAGCACGCCTTCCTTGCGCATGCCGCACTTTTCCATCACGCGCCCGGAGGCGGGGTTGTCAAGCTCGTGCTGCGCCTCGATGCGGTTGATGTCCATCGCCTCAAACGTGTAATCGATCACCCGCCCAAGCGCCTCGGTCATGTATCCCCCGTTCCACAGCCACCGCGCCAGCGAATAGCCGACCTCCACGCTCGCGTTGTCCATGCTGTAATCCATATAGCCGATCGTGCCGACCAGCCGGCCGCTCTTCTTCTCCTCGATGCCCCAGCTGGATGGCTCGTCCTGCCGGTAGCGCCGCATCATGAAGCGGCAGTAGTCCTTCGCCTCGCTCACGTCCCGCTGGGCGGTCCAAAGCACGTGCCGCGCGACCTCCTCGTCGCAGCTGTAGGCGAAGATATCCTTCGCGTCCCGCATCGTGATTCTTCGCAGGATCAGCCGCGGCGTCTCAAGCGTGGGCATTGAAAACAGTCCGTTGGCATTGGCCCTGAACATGCGCATTCCCCTCCGACCGTCAGATCGCAAATTCCGGCGCGTCCGTCCCGGGCAGCACGACCTGCCCGCGCACTACGGCCATTTCCTGCTTTTGCGTGTGCAGCCCCTGTGCGATCATCAGCGCGCCGGTGAACACGATCAGCCCCACGATGAGGATATAAAACAGCTTGATCATCCGCTTCATCTCAAGCACGCTCCTTCCACGCCTCCATTATACACGAACGCCCTGCAAAACGGAACCCCGACATCCCGCCGTGCCTGCATTTTCATGATCCGTTCATTATACCCGCATACGCGCCGGCCTGTCAATGCGCCCCACTTCCTGCCCGATCGTGACCGGATTGTGACATTTTTTGCATTTGTTTGACACGATCCTTGATTCGCCGTATAATGTCTCAATGAAAGAATACCCATTCGGTCGCCGGCGCCGGGCGCCTGCCGCCCCGCCCTTCCGCATGCCATCAGGAGGAGAAGCCGCCTCACCATGAAGCCGCTTGACCAATTCAAACGTACCCCCGTCAGGCGGTACGACCAGCCCCCCCGCGAAGAGGGGCGCATCGAACACGTGAGCCGCTTTCGCAAGCGGCACTTCGACGTTCCGCGCATCACCTCCCACAGAAACGACCGCACCCTGTTCGGCGTGCTGTGCTTTGTGATGCTGCTCACCCTCGCCAACGGCAGCGCGCCGCTGGGCGACGTGCCCAGCGTGCAGGAGCGCTTCTCCGACTGGGTCACCGTGCACAACGAAAAGACCGTGCAGCAGCTTCCCGGCGCCACCCCGGAGCCGGGCAGCGAGCTGGACGCCATCGTGAATTTCGACGCGGCGCAGCAGGAAGCGCAGCTTGAGCAGGACATCGCCTCAAGCCAGCCCACGCCGTATGACCCCACCGTCACGCCCGACCCGGCCGATGCCTTCAAGCACTATGAACCCGGCGAGCTGACCTACCAGACCGACAAGATGAGCGTCTCCATCGAGCAAAAGCAGAAGAACGGCATCACCTACTTCGTCTGCGACATCAAGCTCACGGATGTCAGCCAGCTTCGCACGGCCTTCGCCGGCGACGACTTCCAAAGCGGCATTTACGAGGCCACAAGCGACATCGCCGGGCGCTATAACCCGGTGCTGGCCATCAACGCGGACTTCTGCCGTTACCACCGCGACGGCGTCATCATCAGAAACGGCGAGCTGCTGCGCAAGCAGAACATCACCAAGCACCACCTGCTGATCGTCGATGAAAACGGCGACATGTCCGTCCTCACCGACCGCTCCGGCAAGCAGGGCCTGGTGGCCAACGACCTGGTGGAAAAGAACACCTGGCAGACGTTTGAATTCGGCCCCGTGCTCGTTGAGAATGGCGAGCCCACCACGCTGCCCACCTCCTTCTACGTGCGCTGCCAGGATGGCTACTACGAGCCGCGCACGGCCATCGGCCAGCTGGGCCCGCTGCACTACATCGTCATCGTTGTAGACGGCCGGCGCGACGGCTACTCCACCGGCGCGAGCATTCCCCAGCTCCAGCAGCTGTTCCTCGACGAGGGCGCCGAATTCGCCTTCAACCTCGACGGCGGCGGCTCCACCACGCTGTACTTCCTGGGCGAGGTCATCAACATGCCCTCCGGCGGCAAGGAGCGCTCCGTCAGCGACATCATCATGTTCATGCCCAACCCTGTGTGACCGGGCTTACCCCCACCGTGTTGAATTGAGTTGAATTGAAAGGAAGGAACCGATTCCCATGAAGCCCATTTTCCGCGCCTGCGCGGCGCTTTTGCTCCTGCTTGCCCTGTGCGTGCCTTCGTTTGCGCTGGCCGCCACCGAGCCCAACACCAAGACCATCGAGGAGACGACCACCTACGAGGGCGAGACCATCCGCGTGATCATCGACCGCTGGTGCTACGCCTTCAACAACACCGAGCTGCGCTTCTTCGTGGCGAACGTGTTCACACAGCGGCCCGATCAGCTGATGACCGCCTTCGCCGGGGAGGAGTACTCCATGTCCACCGCCGAGGCCACCAGCGAGATCGCCGCGCGGCACGACGCGGTGCTGGCCATCAACGGCGACTACTACAACTACAAGGACAACTACGGCCTGGTGATCCGCAACGGCGTGCTCTACCGCGACAAGCCCTCCACGCGCGACCAGCTCCTGGTCATGCAGGATGGCACGTTCGTGGCGCTGCCCGCGGGCACCTATGAGGAGGGCACCGGCCAATCCTACATCGACCAGGGCGTCGTGCAGAGCTTCTCGTTCGGGCCGCTGCTGGTCAATGACGGCGAGGCCGTCGAGCTGCCCGAAAAATACATCATCTACACCGGCGACACCGTTCGCGAGCCGCGCACGGCCATCGGCCAGGTGGATGCCAACCACTACGTGTTCCTCGTCGCCGACGGACGCCGCGACGGCTGGAGCGACAAGGGCATGACCCTGCAGGAGATGCAGAAGGTCTTCGTGGAGCAGGGCTGCCAGGTCGCCTACAACCTGGACGGCGGCGGCAGCGCGACCATGGTGCTCAACGGCGAGCGGGTCAACAAGACGAGCGGTTCGCGCGAGCGCAACGTGAGCGACATCATCTATTTCACCAAGTGAGCGGCGCACATGCGCCGTGACCTGACCATCCCGGAGGAGGTCTCGCATGTACAGGCGTATCGTTGCCCTGCTGCTGTGTGTCTGCGCGCTCCTGCCCGCCTGTGCGCTGGCGGCGGAGGGCGATCCGCTGCTGAGCGTGGACGACCTGCTCTCTTTGGAGGAGAGCTATGAGGCGTTCTTAAACGATCTGGAAGAGCTGATCGTCAGCCGCGGCCTGCTTCAGGAGAGCGAGCGCCAGGCCTGGCACGACGCGCAGATGGGCGATTTCTTCCAAAACGGCGGCTACGGCTCCATCCTCTTCAATTACACGCCGGGGGTGCTCTCCTACACGCGGGGAGAGGAGACGCTCTGCACGCTGCGCAGCGCGCTGGAAGGCTGCACCCTGGAGGTGCTGACCATGCGCCGCTACACCCCGCAGGACAGCTCTCTGCCCGGGCTGATGCTCACGCTCAGCGCGTTTGACGACGCCGAGTCGCCGCTGCTGGCGCGCTACACGCTAAGCGCGACCAGCGGCATCTTCCTCAAGTGGGATGCCCTGCAGGGGCGCTATGTCAGCGTGGGCGCAAGCGCCACGAGCGACGGCGAAACCATCGTATTCAGCGACCAGACGCCCGCGGTCAACGCCCGGGGCCCCGTCATCACCATCAGCGTGCAGGATGCGGCGACGCAGACCCCGCTGGGCGAAGCCGCGCTGACCCTCACGGTGGACGGCGAGGGATTCGCCCTGACGGACAACGCGCTCACCGGCATCAGCCGCCTTGACGATGCCCAAACCCCCGCGCCGTGAAGGCAGAAAACGCAACAGATAAAAGCCCGTGCCTGGCTATGCCAGACACGGGCTTTCATCATGCCGGAAAGGGACGCCGCAGGCAGCCTTTTCCGAATCATCATCACATGTTTTCGTTCACCACGCGCTCCACATACGCCTTCTGCTCCTCGGTCAGCGTGGGGAAGGGCGCGCGGCAGTCGCCGCAGGGAACGCCCTGCGTCCTCAGGATGTGCTTGATCGACGGGAACAGCGAGCAGGACACCAGCGCCTGCATGATGTTGTTGGCGCGGCGCTGGAGCGCCTGTGCGCGCGGGATATCCAGCGCGGCATACGCCGCCTCGATCTGCGTGAAGAGCGGCAGCGTGAAGTTGAACGTCGAGCCGATGGCGCCGTCCGCACCGAGGATGCGCGCGCCCAGGTAGACCTCGTCATAGCCGCCGTAGAGCACCAGATCCGGGTTCATGTCGCGCATGCGCTCGAGCTGATGCAGGTTGAGGCTGGTCTGTTTGACGCCGGCAATGGTGCCGTCGGTGAGCATCGCGCGGATGTCGGGGTCGAGGATATCCACCTCGATGCCGGTATTGCCCGGGAAATTGTACAAAAACAGCGGCAGGTCGACCGTCTCGCGCAGCGCGCGGAAGTACCCGGCAATGCCCTTCATGCCAAACTTGTAGTAGTAGGGCACGGTGGAGATGATGGCGTCATACCCGAGCGCGGCGGCGGTCCTGGCGTAGTCCTTCGCCTCCTGCGTGGAGATCGCCGCCACGGAGGCGATCAGCCGGGTGCTGCCGCGGTGCGCGTAGTGCGCGGCGGCCTCAAGGCCCTCCACGCGCTCCTCGTGGGTGAGCATCGGGCACTCGGCGCTGCTGCCGCCGATCAAAAAGCCCGCCGCCCCCTCTGCGATGGTCTTGTCCATCAGCTTGTGCAGCGCGGCGGCACTGAAGCGGCCCGCCTCGTCGTAGGGCGTGACCGCGGCGACAAAAAAGCCGCCCATGTTTTCCATCTTTTTCATACCGTTTCCCCCTTGTCGTTGTGCAGCTCCGCCCGGGCGCACCGCCCGGCGCGCGCAGCCGTTATGCCTTCAAATAGGGTGTCACCACGCCGTGGGAAAGCAGATAGCCCTCCCGCGCGCATGCAAGCAGCGGGCCGTCGGCTTTGGCATCGTCGGTGTACATGGCGCGAATCTCAAATTCGCCCAGCCGCTCCCCAATGCGCCTTAGCTTTTCCTCGCCCTTGCAGTTGGCGCCCAGCAGCTGCCCGGTGATAGCATCGCACCGGGTGCCGATGAGCACCTCCACGCCCAGCAGCGCGGCGGCGTGCGTGAGCTCAAACTCCGGCGAGGCCGACGCGATCACGATGGGCAGGTCGCGCGGCGTGTGCTCAAACCACTCGCCCAGATTCGCGCGCGTGCCCGCATCCTGCCAGAAGCGCTCGGCCTCGTCCTGCAGGCTGACGCGCCGGGCCATGAGCCCAAAGAGTGTGGACTTGAACGCCGTCAGGGAGGACTTGCCCGCCGCCAGGCGCAGCGCCGCGCCCGTCAGGCCCGGCACCCCCGTCAGCAGCGACGGATGCCGCCGCAGGCAGAAGCGGACGAAGTCCACCGTGGAATCGCCGTCGTAGATGGTGCCGTCAAAGTCATATACATCGATGAGCATATGCGTCCTCCGCAGGTGATGATCGCCGCGCACCGCAGGCAAAGCGCCTCTGCCCGGGTACGCAGCTGTACAGACAGTATATCACCCTTCGGGCCAAAAGGAAAGGGACATCCGCTTGACAGGCGGCGCGCCGGGCCGTATACTCGCAGCAGAGCAACCATTCAAGGAGGAGGGCACACATGGGCCGCATTGTAACATCCGTTGAGCAGCTCATCGGCAACACGCCGCTGCTGGAGCTGACGCACATACAAAAAAAGGACGCGCTGCACGCGCGCATCCTCGCCAAGCTGGAAGGCATGAACCCCGCCGGTTCCGCCAAGGACCGCGTCGCCATGCAGATGCTCGACGACGCCGAGCGCCGCGGCCTGATCGGCTCCGGGTCGGTCATCATCGAGCCGACGTCGGGCAACACGGGCATTGGCCTGTGCGCGGTGGCCGCGTCGCGCGGATACCGCGTCCTCATCGTCATGCCCGAGACGATGAGCCGCGAGCGGATGCAGCTGATGCGCGCATACGGCGCGGAGCTCGTGCTCACCGAAGGCGCGCTGGGCATGAAAGGGGCCATCGACCGCGCCCAGGCGCTCGCCCGCCAGATGCCCGGCGCATTCATCCCCGGCCAGTTTGACAACCCCGCCAACCCGCAGACGCACTACGAGACGACCGGCCCGGAGATCGAGCGCGACGCGGACGGGCGCATCGACTTCTTCGTGGCGGGCGTGGGCACGGGCGGCACGATCACCGGCGCGGGCCGCTACCTGCGCGAGCGCCACCCGGATCTGCGCATCGTGGCGGTGGAGCCCGCCGCCTCGCCGGTGCTCTCGGGCGGCAAAGCGGGGCCGCACGGCCTGCAGGGCATCGGCGCGGGCTTTGTGCCCGGCGTGCTGGATACCTCCGTCTACGACGAAATCGTGACCGTGCGCGAGGAAGATGCCTATGCCGCAGGCAGGCGCATGGCGCGCGAAGAGGGCGTGCTGGTGGGCGTCTCCTCCGGCGCGGCGCTGCACGCCGCGCTGCAAATCGCCGCCCGCCTCCAAAACGCGGGCAAGACGGTCGTGGTATTCCTGCCCGATTCCGGTGAGCGCTACCTGTCAACGCCCCTGTTCTCGGAATAACCCGTTTGGCGCGGGCATGTCTTCAGGGCTGCGCCTTGCGCAGCACCTTGTCCATGGGCTTGCCCTTGGCCAGCTCATCGACCAGCTTGTCCAGGCACCGGATGTCCCGCATCAGCGGGTCTTCGATGTTCTCCACGCGCACGCCGCAGATCGTGCCCTTGATCTGCATTCGCGCGGGGTTCATGGCCGGCGCGCCGCGGAAAAAATCGCCCAGGCTGACGTCGCTCTCCGCCGTCTTGGCGAGCGCCTCGTCCGTGTAGCCCGTCAGCCAGCAGATCGCTTCGTTGACCTCTGCCGCCGTGCGCCCCTTTCTGACCGCCTTGGCCACCAGCAGCGGATACACCTGCGCAAAGCGCATGGCATAGACCTTTTCTTCTTTCATGATGATCTCCTTTCGCCCCGCCTGCCGGGGGCCGGCGTTTCGGAAAAGTCCGCCTGCGGCGTCCTTTTCCGAATATTTTGCGCCGTTTCCCTCTCGGCCCTTTGGGCCTCCCGGGCGGGAAACGCCGTAAGGAAACCTTGCTACGCAAGGCTCCGAATCCGCCGCACATGTCGCCGGATTCGGATGATATTTGGAGGGCTACGGCCCTCCAAACCACCCAGAAAGGTTTTGAATAACCTAAAACGCGGGAAGGCTTTTGTCTTCCCGCGTTTTGATTCAATCCTGTTTTGCCTGTGCAGCGCACGCGGGAAAACCGGGGCATTTGCGCCGCCTCCGGCTGTTTGCGCGTCGGCGCATCAGCAGACGATGTTCAGCAGACGGCCCGGCACAAAGATCAGCTTTCTGACCTGCGCGTCGCCCACCAGGCGCTTGACCGTCTCGTTTTCAAGCAGCTTTTCGCCGTCGTCCTTGGAAAGGTTTGCCGGCACCATGATGCGCGCGCGCACCTTGCCGCGGATCTGCACGGCAATCTCCACCTCGTCGGCCACCAGCTTGTTCTCGTCGTAGGTGGGCCAGCTCTGGCGGTAGACCGGCTCGCCGAATCCGCACGCCTCCCACATCTCCTCGGTGATGTGCGGCGCAACCGGGTTGAGGCAGAGCATCAGCGCGCGCAGTTCCCCGCGGGTGATGCTTCCGTCGGCATAGATATCGTTGACAAAGGACATCATCGCCGCAATGGCGGTGTTGAACTTCATGCGCTCGTAGTCCTCGGAGACCTTCTTGATCATCGCGTTGACCGGCACTTCCATCGCGCTGCGCACGCCCTCTTCCCCGGTGAGGATATCCTGCAAACGCCAGACGCGCTCCAGGAACCGGCGGCAGCCGCGCGCGCCCTCGGTCGACCACGGAATCGCCTGGTCAAACGCGCCCATGAACATCTCGTACAGGCGGAACGCATCCGCGCCGATCTCCGCGATGGTCTCGTCCGGGTTGATGACGTTGCCGCGCGACTTGCTCATCTTCTCGCCGTTGGCGCCCAGGATCATGCCGTGGCTCGTGCGCTTTTTGTACGCTTCCTTGTTGGGAATCGCCCCGATGTCATACAGGAACAGGTTCCAAAAGCGCGAGTAGAGCAGGTGCAGCGTGGTGTGTTCCATGCCGCCGTTGTACCAATCCACCGGCAACCAGTACTTGAGCTCGTCATAGCGGGCCAGCGCGCTGTCGCAGTGCGCATCCGCATAGCGCAGGAAGTACCAGGACGATCCCGCCCACTGGGGCATGGTGTCCGTCTCCCGGCGCGCGGGGCCGCCGCAGCACGGGCAGGTCGTGTTCACCCAGCTGTCGATCTTGGACAGCGGGCTCTCGCCGGAATCCGTGGGCTCGTAGTTGTCCACGTCCGGCAGCAGCACCGGCAGCTGGTCTTCCGGCACCGGCACCCAGCCGCACTTCTCGCAGTACACCAGCGGGATCGGCTCGCCCCAGTAGCGCTGGCGCGAGAACACCCAGTCGCGCAGCTTGTAGTTCACCTTGCGCTCGCCGACGCCGTGCTCCACCAGCCAGTCGATGATGGTCTTCTTCGCCTGCGCCACAGACAGCCCGTCAAGGAAGCCGCTGTTGATCATCACGCCCTCGGCCACATCCGTATAGGCGGCCTGCTGCACGTCCTCGCCGCCGGCGACGACCTCCACGATCGGCAGGTTAAACTTCTTGGCAAACTCCCAGTCGCGCGTGTCGTGCGCCGGAACCGCCATGATCGCGCCCGTGCCGTAGGTGGAGAGCACATAGTCGGCGATGAACACCGGGATCCTGTGCCCGTTCACCGGGTCGATCGCCTTGATGCCCTTGAGCTCCACGCCGGTCTTTTCCTTGACCAGCTCCGTGCGCTCAAAGTCGCTCTTGCGCGCCGCCGCGTCGCGGTAGGCGACCACCTCGTCCCAGTTTTCGATGCGGTCGCGCAGCTTGTCCACCGCCGCGTGCTCCGGCGCCACCACCATGTACGTCGCGCCAAAGAGCGTGTCCGGCCGGGTCGTGTACACGCGCAGCTTCATGTCGCTGTCTTCGATGGCAAAATCCACCTCGGCGCCCTCGCTGCGGCCGATCCAGTTGCGCTGCTGCACCTTCACCTTGTCGATGAAATCGAGGTCGTCAAGCCCGTCAAGCAGCTTCTGCGCATAGGCCGTGATTTTGAGCATCCACTGGCTCTTCACCCGGCGGATGACCTCTGCGCCGCAGCGCTCGCACTTGCCCGCCACGACCTCCTCGTTGGCCAGGCCGCACTTGCAGCTCGGGCACCAGTTGACCGGCATCTCGCTCTTGTAGGCCAGGCCGTGCTTGTACAGCTGCAGGAAGATCCACTGCGTCCAGTGGAAGTAGCTGGGGTCGGTCGTGTTCACCTCGCGCGTCCAGTCAAAGGAAAAACCGATGCGCTTGAGCTGCTCGCGGAAGTGGTCGATGTTCTTCTTCGTCACGCCGGCGGGGTGCACGTGGTTCTTGATGGCGTAGTTTTCCGTCGGCAGGCCGAACGCATCCCAGCCGATGGGGAAGAGCACGTTGTACCCCTCCATGCGGCGCTTGCGGGCGATGATATCCATCGCCGTGTTGCTGCGCGGATGACCCACATGCAGGCCCGCGCCGGACGGATACGGAAACTCGATCAGCGCGTAGAACTTGGGTTTTTCGTGGCTCGCCTCCGCCTCAAAGCAGTGGGCATCCGCCCAGCGGCTTTGCCACTTGAGTTCGATTTCCTCGGGATTGTAAGCCTTGCTCACGGGATAAAGACCTCCTCTTTCTTCCTGCGCGGGGACAGAAAAAGCGCCCCTGACGCACATGTTCATGCACAGGGGCGCCTCAAAGGACGCGGTACCACCCTGATTCAGCCGCATCTGCGGCCCTCATCACGGCCTGTCACGGGGCCTGACCGCCGCAGACTACCCGCACCTGTGTGCGCTCGCCTGCGGAGCTCGGGGAGGAGCTATCCGCGCATCGGCCCGCCGGCTCGCACCTGCCGCCGGCTCTCTTTGGGCGCCTTTGCGCGCTTGTTTCCCTTCATCGCTTTTTGGGCTATGTGAAACTTCATCCATTGTATCCAACGGATGGGCAAATGTCAAGCCGTTTTTGCGCTTTCTGTGCCTGGCGGGCGGCCGCGCTTTGCCGTCAGGCCGTCAGGCTCACCACGATGCACAGCGTGCCCGCGTCCGGGCTCTCGGCCCGGATCTTGCCCCGGTGGGCCAGCACGATGCCCTTTGCGATGGACAGGCCCAGGCCATATATTCGTGGAGCTGAAGAAAAAATACCGCTCCGTGGTGTACAAACGGCGGCTGATTTTGCCCCAAAGCGACGCCCTGCGCTGCATAGACGGCACGCTGCCCTGGCCCAAGACGCAGATTGGCGGCGAGATCGCCTATGCCGCCGGGTTTTACAGCGGCCTTCGCCCCGCGCTGTTCCTCTCCTACGAGCGGGATGCCTTCCACGGCGTGGAGGACGTGCAGTTTCGCATCACGTTCGATTCGCAGATCCGCTTCCGTCTGAACAGCCTGACCCTGTGCTCCGGCACCGGCGGCATCTCCATCCTGCCCCCCGACCGGGTGCTCATGGAGCTCAAGACGTGCGGCAGCCTGCCGCTGTGGATGGTGCGCATCCTCTCCTCGCTGGGGCTGTTTAAGACCTCGTTTTCCAAATACGGCGCCGCTTACCAATCCATCACCACCGCACGACAGGAGGGAACTTTCCACTATGCTTGAATCGCTCTTTGGCGGCCTCTTTGACACCTCGCTCACCCGGGTCATCGCGCCCGGCGACTTTCTGCTTTGCATCGGCACATCGCTGCTCGCCGGCCTTTTGCTGTGCGCCACCACCCTGTGGCGCTGCCGGTGCTCCAGGAGCTTTGCCGTCACCCTCGCCATCCTGCCCGCCGTGGTCTGCGTGGTCATTCTCATGGTCAACGGCAACATCGGCACCGGCGTGGCGGTCGCCGGCACATTCAACCTGGTGCGCTTCCGCTCCGCGCCCGGCTCCGCCCGGGAGATCGCCTCGCTCTTCATCGCCATGGGCTCGGGCCTCATCTCCGGCATGGGCTACCTGCTCTACGCGCTGCTCTTTGCCGCGTGCCTGGGCGGCATCACCATGCTCTACAACGCGCTGCGCCTGGGCGATGGCGCGGGCAGAACGCGGTTTCGCACGCTGCACATCACCATTCCCGAGGACCTCAACTACACCGGCGTATTTGACCCCATTCTGACCGAGTACGCCTCGCAGTTCACCCTCACCCAGGTGAAGACCACCCAGATGGGCAGCCTCTTCAAGCTCACCTACGAGCTGACGCTCAAGAGGAGCGCCTGCGAGAAAACGCTGATCGACCAGCTCCGCCAGCGCAACGGCAACCTGGAAATCGCCCTGTGCGAGCAGGAAACCGTTTCCGCCGGCCTGTGACATGAAAGCAGGAGGTTCACACCATGAAACAAAGACGATACCCCTTTTTGCGCCTTGCGGCGCTCTTCACGCTGAGCGCGTGCCTGCTGTGCGCGCAGGGCCTGTGCGAGGACACGGCGTCTGCCAGCGCCGAAACCGGCATATCCGGGCAGCAGGTGGATCTGAGCGCGCTTGTTTAGCGACCAGGACCTTGACGGCAGCTACGACGAGAGCGGCGCCGTATCCATCCGCCTTAACGGCGGCAGCGCCAGCGTCGATCTGACGGCCAGCGATGCCTTCTCCTTCGGCGGCCCCATGGCGCAGGCGCAGACTTCGGACACGGAGGAAACCTCCACCAGCCAGAAGGGCATCAAGGCCGAGGACACGATGACCATCGCCGGCGGCACGTTTGTGGCCGACACGGCGGACGACTGCCTCCACTGCGGCGGGGCGCTGCTGATCACCTCCGGCGAATTCACGCTGAGCAGCGGCGACGATGCCATCCACGCCGACAGCGCCGGCTTTGGCGGCAGGCGGCAGGAGCAGTTTGCCTCCGGTTCGGACATCTTCATCCTCATTAGCGGCGGCACGTTCACCATCGTATCGGGCGGGGACTGCCTCGACTCCAACGGGGATCTGACCCTCAACGGCAGCGTGCTCGACCTCACCTGCAACGGCTCGGGCGACACCGCCCTGGATGCGGACGGCACATACGCCAACAACGGCGCGGATGTGACCACCAACGACGGCTCGGAAAACAACCCCGGCGGCATGGGCGGCGGCCGCAGAAACGCCACGCAGCGCCAGCGGGATTTAGCCCCGTCTGCCCTTTCGCAGGCCGCGCCGTGACCGGGCGCCGGCGAAACAAAACGCATACGGAGAATCGACCCCCGCGGGAAGCAGCTTTTGCCTCCCTTGGGGGTCGATTTGGTGCGCCTTTGGGGCAGGCCCCGGCGGCTTTACGTGCCCAGCGGCTTTTTGCCCGGCGTGCCCGCGCGGCGCGGATACGCCTTGGGCGTCTGCCCCGTCTTGTCCGTGAGCAGCAGCACGTGTGCCCAGTCCTCGCGCCCGGGGATGGGGGCATCCACCACGGCGCGCACGGTGCCGCCCAGCACAAAGGCCGCGCGCCTGGCCGCCGTCATCTCCTGCGCGAGGCCCGGGCCCTTAAAGGCGATGGACAGGCCGCCCTGGCGCACAAAGGGGAGCATCAGCTCCTGCAGCGTCGCCGCGCCCGCCACCGCGCGGGAAACGGCCACATCGTACTGCTCGCGGTGCTCGGGAAGGCGCGCGGCATCCTCCGCGCGCGCGTGCAGCGTCTGCGCGCTGAGCCCCAGGCGGGCGAGCGCATCCTGCAAAAAGCCGATGCGCTTTTGCAGCGCATCCAAAAAGGTCATGCGCAGATCCGGCCGCAGGATCAAAAGCGGCATGCCCGGAAAGCCCGCGCCCGTGCCCACGTCGATCACCCGCGCGCCCGGGGCGAGCAGGCCGTGCGAAAGCGGCGCGGCGCTGTCCAGATCGTGCCGGTCGATCCGCTCATCCTCGCTGAGCACCGCCGTCAGATCCATGCGCTGGTTGTACTCATCGAGGATCGCGTGGAAGGCCTCAAACCGATCCATCGCCAGCGCATCCGCTTCGATGCCCATGCGCAAAAGCCCGCTCTTCAGCCGTTCTTTGTTCATCACATGCTCTCCAGCCAGAACTTCATCCAGCTCAGTCCCTCGCGGAAGTGGTTCTTGATAAAGTATTCGGGCTTTGAAGGGCTGCCCTTGCCCGTGGCGTCGATGCCCACCTGCTCGCACAGCGCCAGCGCGCGCGCCACGTGATAATCGCTTGTGACGATCAGCGCCTTTTGCAGCCCCCGGTGCTCCATGATCGCCTGGGCATACTCGAGGTTCTCCCGGGTGTTGAACGACGAGGTCTCCGGCACCACGTCATCGGGCGAAACCCCGCGCTCGATCAGCCAGTCGCGCATGACCTCGCCCTCCGCGCGCGGCTCGTCAAGCCCCCGCGCGCCGCAGGTGATGATCAGCTGCGGCTTTTCCTCGTAGGCCTCCAGCGCCGCCGTCAGCCGCCGCTCCAGCGCCACGGACGGCGTGCCATCCGCAAGCACCTGCGCGCCCAGCACGATGATCGCGTCGGATTCCTCCTGCGGCGGCAGATGCGTCTCCTGATAATAGACAAAGCCGATCAACCCGGCCGCTGCCAGCAGCCCCATGAGCACCAGCCCCAGCACGAGCATCAGCATCATCCTTCCCAATCTGATTCGCAATGTATTTCTCCTTCTGTCTGTACACATGCGTTGCCGTCAAGCGCAAGCGTAACCAGCTGCACCTGCTGGTTTGCCCGCAGCGTGCCCCGCTGCCCGCTGACGTTGCGGCTGCGCATCACATAGCTGACGCGCTCATCGGGTTCATCCATCTGCATGCTGCTGCGGATCATGGAATACACATCCTCGCCCGCGAAGATCAGGTGATCCACCACCCGCACCGAGATCATGCCAAGCGCGTCGATCACCCGCCGGGTGGTCTGGTAATCCTCCATGGAAGGCTCCGCGCTCCCGCTGGGATGGTTGTGCGCCAGCAGCACCGCGTGCGCGTGGTAGCGGATGGCCGTCTCCACCACTTCGCGCGGATAGAGCTTCACCTCGTCGATGGTGCCCTTGTGCAAAAGCGCCGGGTGCAGCACGCGGCCATTCTGATCCAGGCAGATCATGTATACGCGCTCCTCATGCGCGCCGATGAACAGCGCCCCCGCGTATTGCCTGGCCGCCGCCAGGTTGTGGATCACCGGCCGGTCGCCCATGGCGCTGCGGTGATAATACCCCATCAGCTGCGGCATCAGGGTGATCAGCGAAGCGGTATTGAGCCCCACGCCGCTCACGCGCATCAATTCGCTGACATCCGCCTCCAGCACGGCGCTGAGCGAGCCGAACGTATAAAGCAGCTCGTGCGCCAGGGGATTGACATCCCGCTGGGGGATGGCATACATGAGCAGCAGCTCGAGCACCTCGTGCTCGGAAAAGGAGCCGATGCCCTCCTGCAAAAACCGCTCGCGCAGCCGCGCGCGGTGACCCGCATGGATGGAAGCCTTTTCCTGCTTGCGCTCCCGCATGGATTCACCGCCTCCCCTGATGCTTTGAGCGATCTTCTGATTCATTATACCCCGCGAAATCGGGCCCCGTCAACCGCGCTTCACTCAAACAGCGCGCGGATATCCTCGGCGCTCAGCTGGGTGGGCATGCTCTCGCCCGCGGTGATCATCTGGTCAAACAGCTCGCGCTTGCGCGCGCCCAGGCGCACGACCTGCTCCTCGATGCTCCCGCGCGTGATGAGCCGGATCACCGTCACCGCGCGCTTTTGGCCGATGCGGTGCGCGCGGTCGGTGGCCTGATCCTCCGCCGCGGGATTCCACCACGGGTCGAAGTGGATGACCGTGTCCGCGCCCACCAGGTTGAGGCCCGAGCCGCCCGCCTTCAGCGAGATCAGAAACACCTGGCCCTGCCCGCCGTTGAACTGCTCCACCATCTCCATGCGGCGCTTGGGCGGGGTATCGCCATCCAGATACAGGCACTCGATGCCCACGGCCTCCAGCCGCCGGCGGATGATGCGCAGCATCCGGGTGAATTGCGAGAAGATCAGCGCGCGGTGGCCCGCCTCCAGCGCGCCGGGCAGGATATCCAGCAGCATGTCGAGCTTGCCGCTGGATGCCGCGTAATCCTTGAGCACCAGCGAGGGGTGGCCGCAGATCTGCCGCAGCTCGGTGATGGCCGCGAGCATTTCCACGTGGCTGGTTCCCGCGCTCTCCACCTGCGGGCGCAGGCGAAGCAGGCTCGCCCGGTAGACGCGGCGCTGCTCCTCGGTCATGTCCGCGAACATCTGCACCTCCACCTTGTCGGGCAGCTCGCGCAGCACGTCGCCCTTGAGGCGGCGCAGCAGGAACGGCCTGATGCGCCTGCGCAGCACGTCGCTCTCCTCGCCATAGCCAAAGCGGTGCATGAACTGCGCAAACGAGAGCAGATACCCCGGCAGCACAAAGTCAAAGATCGACCACAGCTCGCCCGGGTGGTTTTCCATGGGCGTGCCGGTGAGCGCAAAGCGCGTCTGCGCCTTGAGCTGCTTGACAGCCCCGGCGCCCACGCTCATGGCGTTTTTGATGTACTGCGCCTCGTCGAGAATCGCAAAGCGGAAGGGCACGTTTGAAAGGTGCCCGATGTCCCGCCGGATGAGCGGGTAGCTGGTCAGGTACACATCCACATCGCGCTGGGGGCCGCACAGCCTGGCGATGCCCTGCACGCGCTGGTTCTGGCTGCCCTCGGCCACGGCCACGCGCAGCGAAGGCGCGAAGCGGCCGATCTCCGAAAGCCAGTTGTACACCAGCGACGTGGGCGCCACGACGATGGACGCGCGGTCCTCCCGCTTGTCGCTCTGGGCCCACAGCAGCAGCGCGATGACCTGCAGCGTCTTGCCCAGGCCCATGTCGTCGGCCAGCACGCCGCCCATGTGCAGCCTGTCGAGCGCCTGCATCCACATGAAGCCCCGCATCTGGTACGGCCTGAGCATGCTTCCCAGCGGCTCGGGGCACGGCTCCCCATCCGTTTGCAGGCTGGAGACCATCTGCTTGACCCCGTCATCCGCCGTCACCGGCAGGCTGCTGCCCTCAAGCAGGCTGACCATGTACGCCGCCCGGTAGGAGGCCACCTCCACGATGCCGCGGCCAAACGGCGATATGCCGTCGGCATCCTCGTCGCGCCCGTTGTCCGCGCCGACCGCCGCCTCCGCCAGCTCGCGCCACTCTTCCATATCCGTCAGATCCAGGAAGGTGCCATCCCGCAGGCGGAAATACCGCTTGCGGTCGCGCAACGCCCGCAGGATGTTCACAATCTCCTCGGAGGGCTCGCCATCCTGCCGCATTTGCAGCCGCAGCGTGCCATCCTGCATCCGCAGCGTGCCCGTGAAATGCGGCTTTCTGGGCGTCATCTTCCGGAACTCATCCGAGCAGTAGACCTCCGCCGTCTCCTGCAGGCGGTAGATGCCCTCCGTCAAAAACCGGTAGACCGCATCCTGCCCGCTGAGCACCACGCGCCCCCGCTGCATGCGAAACCCGGAGGCGGCCAGCTGGTCGAGCGCCTTGCGCTCCGCGGCCGCGTCGCGCAGCATCAGCATGCGGTCCTCCCCGGTCTGCACGCCGGGCGCCGGGGCAAAGGGATCGATCTCCTCATCGCCATAGACAAACGTCATCCGGCACAGCACCATGCGCTCCTCGCGGTCAAAGTACGCCCTCACCTGCAACGGCTTGCGCACGATCCGCTCCGCCAGCGCGCCGTCTATCGTCACCGAGCCCGCCTGCTCCAGCGCCGGCAGCAGCTCCGAGATCACCCGCGCGCTCTGCGCCGCGTCAAACCGGAATGCCGCCTGCGCATCGCTGCCCGCCTGCATGAGCACCCGCACGATCTCCCGCTGCGACGGAGGCAGGTGCAGCACATCCCCCTCGCAGTAGACATACGCGCACCGTTCATCCAGCGGGCGCATCGTCCTGGGCATCTGCGCGCGCACCTCCAGCTCCCGTCCGCTGGCATACACCGCAAAGAGCAGCTCCACCTGCCCGTCGAACACGCCCGTCACGCTGTGCGTCTCCTCGCCCAGCGAGACCCGAAACGGCTTATCCCGCAGCAGGTGCATGAGCCTGGGCACAAAGCGCTCCGGCAGCGTCAGGTATTTGGCCTCAAGGCCTGTGAGCACCAGATGCCCTTCCAGGTCGCTGACGTACGCCGCATCCTGCAGGAGCGATAAAATCCGTTCATCCACGCCGTCAAAGCCCATCCACTCCGGCTCGAGCACAAAGCCCTTGCCAAAGGCCAGGCGCGTCTTCTCCCGCATCGCCCGCAGAAACTGCGCCATCGACTTGACCACGTACAGCCGCTCCTGCCCGACCCGCAGGCTCACGCGCACATCCCCGCGCTCGCCCAGCAGCTGCAGCGTCAGCTCCATATTCACAGGCTCTTCGGCAGGCAGTGCGCCCCGCAGCGCGCCCATGAGCGCGCCCGCGTTCTCCCGCGCGCGCCGCCTGCGCATCTCCTCGATCGCCCCGGTGGAAACCGCCGCCATGATCGCCGCCGCCAGGTGCCGGCACGGCCTGTGCACATTGCAAAAAAAGTCGCACGTGCACCGCCCGCTCAGCTTTGCCCCCGAACCCACGCGCACCACGCGCCGCGGGTCGCCATCCACCGCGTAGCGCAGCATGCCGTTTTCCTCCTCGATGGGGTGCACACCGCCGCTCTGGTAGATCGCCTGCCCGGCCTGATATTCCTCCTGAGGCGTGATGCGCCTGAGCAAATCCAATTCTTCTGCCACAAAACCTCTCCGTTCCAAAACGAATCCCATGCGTGCGCGGCACGGATGGGTAACTTTTCAATCATTCGCCGCCCGCCGCGCAATTCCTGCCGGACAACCGGCAAACAGCAGAATAAAAGGGAGGGAAGCGCGCCAAAAAGCCGCTTTGCATCGCTGCAAAGCGGCTTTTTTCGTGATATGGATTCGGCTTTGCGCGCAGGTTTCAGGCGCGCACAGCGCCCAGCTGCGGCGCATCACAGCCATTCGCCCGCCTGTTTAAAAAGCTCAAAGTTGGTCTCGCTGGGCGCGGCCATGCTCACGGACCAATCGGAAAGGAACTGTTCATACGTCATTTCCGCTGGGATGATGCCCGTCCTTGCAGGCGCGGCTTCCTTTACCTCTTGCAGCAGCTCCGCCAAGGCGGCCTCTGGGTTTTCTGCATCCTTGCGCACGGCTGCATACCGCATCTCCGGCGCGGAAAGCGCATAGACCTCGCCGTCGTTCTCAATGCCCGCGACGTATGCGCCATTGCCGACGGATTCAATGCCCAGGACGCACTCGGTCAGCAACGCGCTGCCCGCATTCTGTCCCTCTGTGATGACGACGGACTTTATCGCGTCCCACTGCGCCTTGATATCGCTCTGTGCCATCAGCGCGCATCTTTCCGGGAACCGCCGGGCCAGCGTTTTCAGCAGGAAGATCTTCTCTTCGCTCCCCTGATTGTATTCCTCCACGGCGCCGGCCATATTCACAAGCGCTTCCCATGTGATCGTGCCCTGCGGTGCGGTCAGCCCCACGGTCTCAAACAAGGCGGCGTCTCCCACTTCAAAAAAAGTTCGGTATTGCTTTATGCCGTAGCCATATACGACGCCGTCTACCACCGCGTCGGTGGCGCTGTCAAGCGGATCGAGCGGAACCAACAGCCCTTCCCGCGCCTCCCGCTCCAGCTGTGTGCGCGGCATGGTGGTCGCGGAATCATCCGCGATGCACGCGAGTGGCACCAGACAGGAAAGCAGAAACGCCAGCAGGCTGAACCACTTTTCAATGCCCTTGTTGCTTTTCATCCAATCACCTCATTCTCTACCGGTTTTGCATCCTCCGTTCGTTTGTCGCTCCGGCGCATTGCAGGGCGATGCATGGCATGCATGCACCGCCCCAATAGGTTTGATTATGCCTGGCCTTCCGGCTCGCCCTCAGCCTGCCCGGCGGGCTGGCTTGCGTCTGCCGGCTGAGCCGGATCGCTCTGGGGAGCAGACTGGGCCGCATCGCCGCCGGCATCCGAAGCAGGCTGGCCGCCGTCCACGGCATCGCCGCCGCCCTGGCCGTTGTCTGTGCTGGTGGACGCCTGTCCGTCATCTTCAGCGGGCGTATTCTGGCTGCCCGTGTCCTGGCTGCCGCTGTCCGTGGCGGGCGGCGTCTGTTCGCCCTGCGTGCCGCCCTCTGCACTGCCGCCGCCATCCACGACATCGCCGCCGCCCTGGTTTCCGGTATCCGTTGCAGGCGGGTTCTGGCCCTCAGCGCCCGTATCGGTTCCCTGACCGTCTCCCGTCGTAGGCGGGATCTGGCCATCCGTACCCGAGCCGCTTCCTTCTCCCGTGGCGGGCGGCGTCTGGCCTTCGGAACCCGTGCCGCTTCCGTCTCCCGTGGCGGGCGGCGTCTGGCCATCCGTGCCCGCGCCGGCGCCCTGATCGCCGCCTTCGGTGGTGCCGCCTTCCGTCGTACCGCCTTCGGCGCCGCCCTCAGCGCCTCCCTCGGTGGCAGGCGGCGTCTGTTCGCCTGCGTTGCCGCTCGCATCGGTCTGCGAGGCATCCGGGGTGGGCGTGGGTTCCGGCGTTACTTCCGGCGTGGGGGTAGGCGTCACTTCCGGCGTGGGACTCGGCGTGGGGGTGCTGGTGGCCTTGGGGGTACGGGTCGGCCGCGGCGTGCTCACCGTCGTATTGACGACGCCGCCGCCGATGGTCAGCCGCTGCTCCTGGGGCTCCACCGCGCCGGCGATCGCGCCATCCGCCAGCACGACCACGGGCTGCTCGTTGTCCACAATCTGGATGAAGGTCTTGCCGGTCTTCATGGTCAGCTCCTGGCCGTTCTCGTCGAAGAAGACCATGCGGTTTTGCAGGTTATCGGTCGCGGTGCAATCGCGCGCCCATGTGCCGCGGATATACCGGCCATTTTGGAAGATCTCGCACACGCCCTGACCGTTGAGCCGGATCACGGGGCGGGACGGGTTGCCGCTGGCCCAGGAAATATCCGTGCGGATGACCAGCACATTGGCATAGGAGCACTGCTCGCCCGTCAGCGCGTCGACGTAGGGCGCGCCGTTGCGGTAGCGGTCATACAGGCCCGTCGCGTCGTTGTACTGGTAGGCGGTGACGTAGGCCGGGGACGTCTGCTTGTAGCTGATGACGATGCCGTTGACATCCTCGCCGCGCTCCAGGCCCGTATCCGAAAACAGGAACGGGTGCGGCGTGGGCGTCAGGCTGTAATTGTTGTAGACCTCGGTCAGGTTCATGCGCACGTTGTAGGGCGCCACATGATTGCTGTCGTTGGAGCGCGGGAACCAGTCCGAATACTTGGTCATGCCGTTGAGGTAGGCCGGATAGGACATCGTTCCCTCGGCGCTGTTGGCCTTGACCCACTCAAGCACGTTGTTGCTGTCCCGACCGCCCTGGTAGCCATAGAAGCAGTAGGTGCCGCCCCACATCTCGCGCAGGGAGCACATCGCCACGCGCGCCGAGCGGATCGGGCCGGCGGATTCGGGGTATTCGCTCATGAACAGCGCCAGCGAGCGCGTGGAGCCATCCGCCTGGATGGGCATTTCATACATCAGATCGGCCGACGCCACGCCCCAGTGCGGCAGCGCGTTGGGGTGCGCGTCGATGTTGGCGAGCGTCACGCGGTATTCGCCGGAGAACGCCTCGCCCGTGATGGGGTTGACGCCGCTGATCACGGGGTTTTCGCCGGGCATTTGCACGGTGATGCTGTCTCCGCCATAGGAAGCCGGCGCGCCGAGCTGCTGCGCCGTTCCGCTGACCGTCAGGCCGCTGGCGGAAAAATCCGCCGCGAGCGCCCATGACGGCGCAATGCACGCCAAAACGAGCGCACAGACTGCCAGGAATCTGAAGGACGATTTTGTCATATCCGATTGCCTCCTCTTTCTCGGGTGATAGATCTTGTATATGATCATCCTGTGTAGCATCAGATGTGCCATACACCTGTATATTTTATTAGACGCAAAATACGGGGACATTCTTGCGCGCAACTGGGAAAAAAGGGGTGCGGAAGGAAAGATTTGTAATTTTTACAAATTTGATACATAGTGGTAAATTTTCCCGCCTCTTTTGCGTCTAATGAAATAGATAGATCAACAAATCGTAACAAATTTGGCAGAACTGTCAAAATCCGCACGGTCTGCCTGAAGGAGGGAACCTGATGTCGATGCTTGCAACGATGGGCCTCAGCCGCCTGTTTGCTCCAGCGCCGAAGATGGAAACCCGGCGGAGAGAGGTAAAGAAAAGCACCACCGCGACCATGCGGGCGCTTTGTGACCTGGGCGAGAGCATCGCATCGGGCGTGCATGTGCTCTACGGATCGGTGAGGCTGTACCTGTGTGTGACCATGCAGCCCAAGCCGGAGGCGCTTGCCGCGCAGCGAAAGGAAGACAAGCGGCAGGCGGCGGGGCTGTTTGAGGTGGATGAGCTGTGGAGCGCGGCGGCGGTCAACGCGCGCTGGGCGCGCCGGGCCTATCTGACCGACGGCGAAGGCCGCAGGCTGGAGCGCGCCATGCAGGGCGCGCTGGGCATGACGGACGCGGGGGCGAAGGAGGTCTTCTTCGTGTTCAACGCGCTGGAAAGCTACCCCGATGTGATGTACCTGACCGATGGAAACACGCGCGTGCGGGTGAAGTGACGGGCGGGGGATGCGGCTTTGGGACCGACAAGCCGCTTTGTGCCCACACCCGTTTGAACCCGGAAAAACAAAACGGCTGTGTGCCGGCTCCTTCCGGAGCCGGCACACAGCCTTCTTTTGCATTTATTGCCCTTTGCGTTGCCGCAGACGATCAGGAAAGGCCCAGCACGCCAAAGAGCAGCAGGCCCACCGCCGCGCTCAGGCAGATGACCTTGGGAATGCTGACCTTGTAGCGGGTGAGCAGCACGAAATCGCCCACGCCCATGGCGATGGAGATCAGGCTGATGGAGCCGCCGGGCGCATAGTTGCTGCCGCACAGGGAGAGGAGCACGCCGAAGATCATGCCCACGCAGGCCGGGCGCACGCCGGTGAGCACATCGAGCATGACATGGCTCTTGCGAAACTTCTCAAAGAAGACCGCCGCCAGCATGGTCAGCGTAAAGGCGGGCATGAGCGCGCCGAGGTTGGCCGCGATGGCGCCCAGAAGCCCCGCGGTGCGAAGGCCGGCAAATGTCGCGCAGTTGAGGCCGAGGGGGCCGGGGGTCATCTCGGCGATAGCGACGATATCGGAGACCTCCGCGGCCGTCATCCACTGATGCACGGTCATTTCGGACGTGATCAGCGGGATCATGGACAGACCGCCGAAGCTGGTGAAACCGATCTTCAGAAAGCTGATGAACAGATCAATGAGCACCATGATTTGCATCCCCCTTCCGCTCGTAGTATTCTGCGATGACGACGCCGCACACCACGCCGACGAGCACCAGATAGACGCAGTTGACATTGAAGAACAGATAGAGCACCAGCGTCACCAGGGCAACAGCATAGCAGGGCGGGAAGCGGAATGCGCTCTTGAGCATGGCCAGCACGGCGCTGAGCATGATGGGCACCACGGCGGTGCGCACGCCGGCCATGGCGGCGGCGACCCAGGGATTCTGCTGAAACAGGGTGTAAAACAGGGTGATGATCGAGAGCACGGCCATCGGGGGGATCACCATGCCAAAGAGGGCCGCCAGCGCGCCCGCGATACCATAGACGCGGTAACCATAGAGCACGGCGACGTTGCCGATCATGGTGCCCGGCAGGCTGCGGCCCACGCTGGTCAGGTCCAGGAGCTCTTCGCTGGTGATGACGTGCTTTTGCTCCACGTAGAGCTTTTGCATCTGTGCGATGATGCTCCATCCTCCGCCGAACGTGAACAGGCCAAACTGGAGAAATTCACAAAAAAGGACGGCGATGTCCCGGATGCGCTGCTTCATACATGTATCTCCTTTGGTGTCATGGATGTGCGCATACGCGAGGAGGTTAGGCCAGGGTATGTCTTCAAAAAGAGCGGCGCTCCCCTTGACGGAGAGCGCCGCCGCGTGGGATGGGGCAGATCAGTGGTTGCGGTAGTAGTTGATCAGGCAGCCGTCGGCAATGATCTGGCGCTCGTCCGGGGTGAGGTAGCCGGTGGAAACGGCGATCTTGCTCACCGCGCCGTCGGGCTTGACGACGTAGGCGTCAAAGCTCTCCGTGCCTTCCAGGATCGCTTTGCGGATGCCCGGCACGAACACATAGTCGCCCAGCGCAAACGCATCGGGATCGGTCACCAGCAGCGGCGCCATGCCCCAGTTGATGCAGTTGGAGCGGTAGCGCTTGGTCGCGTACTCGCGCGCGAGGTTCGCGCATGCGCCCAGCACGCGCTGGCAGCTGGCCGCCTGCTCGCGGGCCGAGCCGTCGCCCGGCTTGTTGGCGTAGATCGTGGAGCCGATGACCGTGTTCTGCGGATCGACCGGCATGTGCGCCTTCAGCGCGGCATACACGGCCATGATTTCCTCAGGCAGCGGCTTGCCCTGCTCGCGCTCCACCTCGATCTTCTGCACCGCCTTGGCGCGGCCCACGTAGGCCGGGTCCTTGCGGCTGAGGGCAAACTCCGCCAGGCGCAGCGGATTGGAGCGGTAGGAGCTCGTCTCGCCCGAGGGGATCAGCTCGTCGGTCGTCGTCACCGGGTCGGTGATGTAGGAGACCACCTTCACGAGCAGATCCTCCGACAGCGCCGGCTGCTCCGGCCAGTCCTTGATGTTCGGGCCCATCTTCAATTCGTGCTCCGGTTCGGGCTTGCCGTAGCCGTTGTACACGCGCTTGTCGTACACGCTCTTGTCAAAGAAGTACTTGGGCGTGGTGTAATCCACATCGAGCTCGGTGGCCGCGGTCAGCTTGCCGCCGTTGATCGCCGTGGCCGCGATGGAGCGCGCGTCCATGAGCGCCACGCCCGCCATCTGGCCCTCGCCGGGCTTGGAGCCCTCGCGGTTGGGGAAGTTGCGCGTCGTGTGGCGGATAGAGAATTCGCCGTTGGCCGGGGTATCGCCCGCGCCGAAGCACGGCCCGCAGAAGCACTCGCGGATGATCGCGCCCGCGGAGGCGATGTCCGTCAGCGCGCCGTTCTTCATCAGCTGGATGTAGGCCGGCATGCTGCCCGGGTATACGCTCATCTTGAACGTGCCGTTGCCGCAGCTGTGCCCGCGCAGGATGTCCGCCACCGCGCACACGTTGTCAAACGTGCCGCCCGAGCAGCCCGCCACAAGGCCCTGGTCGACCCAGATGCCGCCGTCGTGCACCTTGGACACCAAATCGAGCGTCGCGCCGGTGATCTGCTCGTTCGCCTTTTTCTCGCACTCGTGCAGAATGTCCTTGGCGTTCGCCTTGAGCTCGGCAATCGTGTAGGTGTAGCTCGGGTGCATCGGCAGGGCGATGGTGCACTCCACCGTGGAAAGATCCACGTACACGCACCCGTCGTAGTAGGCCACCTGCGCGGGCTTGAGCTCCTTGTATGCCTCGGGGCGGCCGTGAATGGTCAGGTAGTCCTTCGTCGCCTGGTCCGTCACCCAGATGGAGGACCAGCACGTCGTCTCGGTGGTCATCACGTCGATGCCGTTGCGGTACTCGATGGGCAGGCTCGAGACGCCCGGGCCCACAAACTCCATCACCTTGTTCTTGACATAGCCCTTGGCGTACACCGCGCCGATGATCGAGAGCGCCACGTCCTGCGGGCCCACGCCCGGCTGCGGCTTGCCCGTCAGGTAGATGGCCACAACGCCCGGACGCGTCACGTCATAGGTGCGGCCCACCAGCTGCTTGGCCAGCTCGCCGCCGCCTTCGCCCACCGCCAGCGTGCCCAGCGCGCCATAGCGCGTGTGGCTGTCCGAGCCCAGGATCATGCGCCCGCAGCCGGACATCATCTCGCGGTTGTAGCTGTGAATGACCGCCATGTTCGTGGGCACATAGATGCCGCCGTACTTGTGCGCCGCCGACAGCGCAAACATGTGGTCATCCTCATTGATCGTGCCGCCCACCGCGCACAGGCTGTTGTGGCAGTTGGTGAGCACATACGGCATCGGGAACGCCTTCATGCCCGACGCGCGCGCCGTCTGGATGATGCCCACGTACGTGATGTCGTGGCTGGTCAGGCTGTCAAAGCGCATGCGCAGGTTCTTCATATCCCCGCTTTCGTTGTGCGCCTTCAAAATGCCATAGGCGATCGTGCCCTGCTCGGCCTGCTCCTTGCTGGCGCTCAGGCCCGTCTGCGCCTGCATCTGCGCCGCGTCGGTGTAGATGTCCTTGCCGTCCACCAGGTAAATGCCGCCATCGTACAATTTGACCATGTGCTTCGTCTCCTT
>DVJV01000010.1 GCA_018716525.1 Candidatus Ventricola gallistercoris | reverse complement strand
CCGCACAGCGGCCCGCGGCCCGCCTCGTCGATGCCCGCAAAGGCGCGCCCCGTCTGCCAGATCGCCCGGTCGGTCTGCGTGATTTCCTCAAGGCGGGCATTCCAGTCCTTCTTCACGGCGCATCCTCCTGTATATCCCCGGCCCGGGGCGCCCTTTGCAGCGTGATGCGCCCCAGCCTTCCCGCGCGGAATTCATCGAGCACCACCGCTGCCCCGCGGTCTGTATCCGCCACGCCGCCGGGCAGCAGCCACCCGCGGCCCCTGCACGCCGCCTCCAGCAGCGCCGGGCCCGTCTCCCGCGCCCCTTTGAGGTGGAAGCGCGCGTCCACCGCCTCGGGCTTGCGCTGCAGGAGCTGCTCCAGCAGGCGGATGGCGAGCATCTGCTGATCCATGATCCGGTCGTTGATCGTGCCCACAAAGGCCAGCGCCCGCGCATCCTGCTGGTCATCCAGCCGGGGCCAGAGCAAGCCGGGGGTATCCAGCAGCTCCAGATACGGCGTGATGCGCACCCACTGGTTGCTGCGCGTGACGCCCGGCCTGTCCCCCGTGCGGGCGATTGCCGCGCCGTTGATGCGGTTGGTGAACGTCGACTTGCCCACATTGGGCACGCCAACGACCATCGCGCGCACGGTCTTTTTCACGCCGCGCGCCGCCATGCGCGCCACCGCGTCGCTCGCCGCGCGCTCGATGCGCGAAACGACATCCTTCGCCCGGCCTTTGACGCTGTCAAAGCTCATGCAGTCGATGCCCTGCGCACGATAATATGAAAGCCAGGCGCGCGTCTCCTCTTCCTGCGCCAGATCTGCCTTGCCCAGCACCAGCAGCAGGCGCTTGTTGCGCGCCAGCGCACACAGGTCCGGATTGCGGCTCGCGCGCGGGATGCGCGCATCGCAAAGCTCCACCACCACATCCACGCGCCCGAGCTGCTCGGTGAGCAGCCGCTTGGCCCGCGCCATGTGCCCCGGATACCAGTTGATCTTCTCTTCGCCCGCGCGGAGCATCATATCCTCGTTCATGTGCATCCCTCCCTGTGTACGGCCCTGGTGTGATCAAAAAAGACCGCCGGAAAACCGGCGGCCTGTTGCGCACAATTACTTCTCCTTAATCTTGGCGGCTTTGCCGGACAGATTACGCAGATAGTACAGCTTCGCGCGGCGAACCTTGCCGCGGCGTAGCACCGTAATCTTGTCAAGACGCGGGGAGTGCAGCGGGAACGTGCGCTCCACACCGATGCCGTAGGAAACACGGCGCAGGGTGAAGGTCTCACGGATACCGCCGTTGCGCTTGGCGATGCAGATGCCCTCAAAAGCCTGCAGACGCTCGCGATCGCCTTCGACGACCTTCACCATCACACGCAGGGTGTCACCCACGTTGAACTTGGGAAGATCCTTCTTGAGCTGCTCGCTCTCGATGGCACGGATGATCTCGCTCATGGGTCGATTTCTCCTTTCCTCATAGGCGTTCATACCCGGCGCGACTTCGCCGGCAGCGGAACGTCCGTTTCATACAAAGCCGATTCTACCACACAACTGACCCATTTGGCAAGCGAAATTTTCCTCTTTTTCAGGTTTTTCTGCATTTTCCCGCATTTTGCACGCGCCGCGCGGCTATTGCAGCGCGCCGGCGGCCGCTTCCATCACCCGCAGCGCATCCTCTGCCTTCATATCGCCGCCGATGACGGCGTCGAGCATCCCGCAAAGCAGGCTTCTGAGCGTGGGGCCGATTCCGCCCGCGTTCATCATCGGCAGCCAGATGGCGTCATCCCGCCAGATCGCCCGGTCCCCCCAGATCCGCTGGGCCTGCGCATCCTCGCACCAGAGCGCCACCGCCCCAAGCCCCAGCGCCTGCGCCTGGCTTCCCCCATCCGCCAGCACGCACGCGCCCGTCAGCTCAAAGGAGCGGACCGGCAGCCCCGTCGATGTCGGGTAGGGCATGTAGAGCAGATCCAGGCCGCGCTCCCGGGCCTCGTGCCCGTAGAGCGCAGTTTCCCTGTCGGTCCAGTCGATGAAGACCGCGCTCTTGCCCTCCAAAAACCGCTCAAGCGCCTGCTCGCGGCTGGCCGTCACGCCGATGATCCCCTGGTGTACCCGGTCGCGCAGCCAGGTCAACCCCGCCAGCGTGGCAGAGTTGTTCGCCTGGCAGCGCGCCCCGTCCTCCGTGAGCAGCGAGCCGCCGTAGATCGCCTGAATCAGCGCCTCGATGGCCGCGCAATCCTGCGTATTCGCCGGCCAGATCTCCATGGCGGTCATCCCCGCCAGTGAAAACTCCTCGAAGATCTGGTCCATTTCCGACGGGTACCACACCGGATGATCCCGCATGTCGATCATATACCCCAGGTGCTCCTGCTCAAACAGGCGCCTGTTCACCGCCATCTGCCTGTGATGCGCCACCAGCGGCGCCATGAACAACTGCCCTTCCCACGTGCAGGCCGAGACCACCTGCATCTGCATCTGCGCCTGATCCGCCACGCGCCCATCCAGGGGAACGAGCAGCCCCTCCTGCATCCACACGGCCGCCTCGCCCGGCTCGCACACCGCAATCTGCGGCGCCCGGTCCGACAGGATCAGATCCCGCAGGCTCTCCCCCGTCTCCTCCTGGCAAACCGCCGTCCACTCCGCCTGCGGATAGGCCGCGCGCGTCAGCTCCATCAGGCTGCGCACCGCGTCGGCATCCAGCGTATCCGCGGCAAAGTAGACCTGCATCCGGGTTTGCGCCGCCGCGCCCGCCGCAAACAGCGCAAAAAGCAGCACGCACACGAGCGCCGCCATGCGTTTGATCCTCATCACTTTCTTTCCCTCCTTGTCCTGATGCTTCATATATACACGGGAAAGCGGCGTGTGATGCATTCAAAATGTAAAACACAAAAAGAGAACGGCCGCCTTTTTGAGGCGGCCGTCCAGCGTGTCGAAAAAGTCCGCCTACGGCGTCCTTTTCCGAGATTTACGCCGTTTCCCTCTCGCCCCCATGGGGCTCCCGGGCGGGAAACGGCGCAAGGAAACCTTGCTGCGCAAGCTTGCGAATCCGCCGC
>DVJV01000090.1 GCA_018716525.1 Candidatus Ventricola gallistercoris | reverse complement strand
TCGGAAAAGGACGCCGCAGGCGGACTTTTTCGACACGCTGACCTGCTTTCCACAGCCGGAAAGCAGGTTTTTTTATGATCTTTGGTTGAAACGCGCTGCGCATTCTTACACGTAGTAGAGCAGCTCCGCATACGTCGGGAACGGCCAGTATGCCTTGGCCACGCGGCTCTCGAGCGCATCCGCCACGGCGCGCGCCGCCTCCATCGCCGGGATGATGGTTTCATGCGCATACATGGCGCGGGCGTTGATCTCCTCGGGCTCCGCCGTAACGGTCGCAGAGAGCGCAGCCTCTTTCTCCATCAGCTTGGCGGTCAGCTCCGTCAGCTCGGAGACCTTTGCCTTTTCAACGGGTGCATCCACGCCGATGCTGGCCTTGGCGGCAACCGTCTTGGCCACTTCGCCCGAATACGTGATGCAGGCAGGAATGATCTGCCGGTTGAGCATATCCAGGCAGGTCAGCGCCTCGATGTGAATGACCTTGGCGTACTCCTCCATGTTGATGTCCTGGCGGGACTTCATCTCCGTGAAGGTGTACACCCCGTGGCGGGCAAAGAGCCCGACATTCTTGGCATCGGTGTAGTGCACGAGCGCCTCGGGCGTGGAATGCAGGTTCAGCAGGCCACGCTTTTCAGCTTCTTCGCGCCAGCTGTCGCTGTATCCGTTGCCATTGAAGAGGATGCGCCTGTGCGCCGCCAGCTCGCGGCGAACCAGCGTGGACAGCGCCGATTCAAAATCTTCCGCCTTCTCCAGCTCATCGGCGAACGCCATCAGCGCATCCGCCACGGCGGTGTTGATCATGATGTTGGTGCATGCGATGTTGAACGACGAACCCGGCATGCGGAACTCGAACTTGTTGCCAGTGAAGGCAAACGGCGAGGTGCGGTTGCGGTCGGAGTTATCCTGCGGGATGGCGGGCAGCGCCGTAACGCCGATATCCATGCTCCGCTTGCCGGTCGCCCGGTAGTCGGTACCGCTGACGAGCGAGTCGATCACAGCAGCCAGCTCGTCGCCCACATACATGGAGACGATTGCGGGCGGCGCTTCGTTTGCGCCCAGACGGTGATCGTTGCCCGCACTGGCCACGCTGATGCGCAGCAGATCCTGATACTCATCGACCGCCTTGATGACCGCCGTCAAAAAGAGCAGGAACTGCGCGTTTTCCATCGGGGTAGAACCCGGGTCCAGCAGGTTTTCGCCCTTGTCGGTGACGATCGACCAGTTGTTGTGCTTGCCCGAGCCGTTGACGCCTTCAAACGGCTTTTCGTGCAGCAGGCACACAAACCCGTGCCGGTCGGCCACCTTCTTCATGATCTCCATGGTCAGCTGGTTGTGATCCGTGGCGATGTTGGCCGTGGCATAGATCGGCGCCATCTCGTGCTGGCTGGGGGCAACCTCGTTGTGCTCCGTCTTGGCGCAGATGCCCACCTTCCACAGCTCTTCATCCAGCTCCGCCATATACGCCTTCACGCGCGGGCGGATCGAACCGAAGTAGTGGTCCTCCATCTCCTGGCCCTTGGGCGGCTTGGCGCCAAAGAGCGTGCGGCCGGTGATGATCAGATCCGGCCGCTTCTTGTAATCGGCCTTGTCGATCAGGAAATACTCCTGCTCCGGGCCCACGGTCGTCGTCACGCGGGAGACATGCTTGCCAAAGAGCCTGAGCACCCGGCACGCCTGACGGCTGATGGCGTCCATCGAGCGCAGCAGCGGCGTCTTCTTGTCGAGAATCTCGCCGGTGTAGGAGCAAAACGCCGTGGGGATGCACAGCGTGTCATCCTTAATGAACGCATAGCTGGTCGGGTCCCACGCGGTGTAGCCGCGCGCCTCGAACGTGGCCCGCAGTCCGCCGGAGGGGAAGGACGATGCGTCCGACTCGCCCTTGATGAGCTCTTTGCCGGAAAACTCCATGATGACCGTGCCATCGGCACAGGGAGAGATAAAGGAGTCGTGTTTTTCGGCGGTGATGCCGGTCATCGGCTGGAACCAGTGGGTGTAGTGCGTTGCGCCCTTTTCAATGGCCCAATCCTTCATCGCATTGGCGATGATCCCGGCGATCTGCGCATCCAGCGCGGTGCCCTGGCGGATCGTCTGCTTGAGCGCCCGGTATACATCCTTGGGCAGCCTTTCCTTCATCACCACTTCATTGAATACCATGCTTCCAAAAAGTTCTGGAACGCGCGTCACGAACATCTCTCCCCTTCTGCGCCGCAGCTGCGGCTGTAATCGGGAAACCCCGGCGCTTTGCGCGCCGGGGTCCTCCCCGTTGACAGCCGTCAGTATAGCCCTTTTTGCCCGATTCGTCAAGCTGTTTGCGCGCCGCATACGGGCCAAACGCGCATTTCTTGCATATTCATCATTCTCATCCGTCATTTCATCAGATCATTAACTTTTTTCGTTCCAACATTTCATTTTTTAATGTTTGCGCGGCTGTCCGCCCGCTTTTTTCCTCTTTCCTTTTAGAAAAAAACGCTTGCAAAATACCCCCGCGGGGTATATAATGAGTGCCGTAAAGCGAGGTGATCCCCATGCAAGAGCACCCAAACGGCGAAATGCTGCCGCCCGAATCTCCCGCCTGCTGCTGTTCCCAGCGCAAGAAGGAGCGTTCCGAGCAGGAAATGCGCGACCTGACCAACCGCCTCAGCCGCATCGAAGGCCAGATCCGCGGCATCCGCGGCATGGTCGAAAAGGATGCCTACTGTCCCGACATCCTCACGCAGGTTGCCGCAGCCAGCGCCGCGCTCAACAGCTTCACCAAGGTGCTGCTCGCCAGCCACATTCGCACGTGCGTTGCCCACGATATCCGCGAAGGCCGCGACGAGACCATCGACGAGCTGGTGACGACGCTGCAAAAGC
>DVJV01000009.1 GCA_018716525.1 Candidatus Ventricola gallistercoris | reverse complement strand
GGGGTGGGCATTTGTGTATAGCCAAATTCCGGTGGAAAATGCAAAAGGGCTTGCAACGCATCCTCGAAAACTTTATAATAGAGTAAGCGTATGCAGCGATGAAGGAGGAACAGTGTCATGGCCAGACGGCGCAAGTATGACGACGATCTCAAGCAGCCCACCCGGAGCAGCCCCTATCAGGACATTCAGGACGACGACTACGACGTCGACTATGAGGACAATGCTCCTGAAAACGACTATGACGACGGATACGACGGGGAAGACGACGCGCAGCCTGCCCGCTTTGGGCTTGATCTGCTCCGCTCGACTCCTGCGAAGATCTTGGTGGCCATCATTGCGCTGCTGATCGTCGTGCTCATCGCGCTGCTCATCGTGCGGACATTCATGAGCAAAGACACGCAGACGGACGATCTGCCCGGTTCTGCACCGGCTACCACTGAAACAGCGCAACCCATTGAAACTGCGGAGTCCTCCGAGGCGCCTGCGGTATGGAGTGAGACGCCTGCGCCGAGCCAGCCTCCCACCATCGTATTTATGCCCAATACGCAAGGCACGCAAAACACAGAGGCTCCGCAAACAGCTACCGCCACTCCCCCTTCCACAGAAACAGATATAAACGCTGTAGGCACGGAGCAATCCCCCACCCCTGTGGCCACCGAAACGCCGGAACCGACTGCCACGCCGACGCCGCTGCCCATCATTCTGACGAATACGCCGACGCCCAGCCCGGTTCCCACCCCGTCGCCCACGCCATCCCCCTCGCCCGAACCGACTCCGTCTCCCACGCCGACCGCATCGCCTGTGCCTGATTTGGCGACAGGCGTGACCAACCGGGACGCCAATCTCCGGGAAAGCGCATCCTCTACGGCCAAAATCAAGCGTTCCGTCGACAAGGGCGAAGCGCTGACTATTCACGGCTCGACGCTAGACAGCAACGACAAGGTCTGGTACTACCTCACGGTCGACGACATTTCCACCTCCGGTTGGATGCGCGATTATGTGGTCGATGTCAAGGGTGAGCTCACTGCCCCCACGCCGACCCCCAATGCATCCTCCTCGCCCGCTGCTGGCGCAGAAGACACACAGACATCGGATGGCACATCCATCGGCACGGCAACGACCAACCGCGCTGCCAATCTGCGTGAGAGCGTAAACGGCGCGGTCATCACCCAGCTTAAGAAGGGCAGCACGGTCACCCTCCAGTCCAGCACGAAGGATTCGTCCGGCAATGTGTGGTACGAGGTACGCACCGGAACCACCGTGGGCTATATGCGCGACTACGTGCTTGATCTGGATGACGACACTGCGGCTTCTGCCAGCAGCACGACTTCCACCCAGGAAAACCTGCTCGATCGTGAAGTCGTCGGCAAGGTGACGACCAACCGCGCTGCCAACGTGCGAGAGAAGCCCTCTTCCTCCGCCAAGGTGGTGCGCCAACTTTCCCAGGGCAACAAGCTGAATGTGCTGGGCCGCTATGAAGGGGCCGATGGGGAAATCTGGTATGAGGTTGTGACCACATCCGGCAAAACATATGGTTTTGTGCGCGACTATGTGGTCTACGTTACCGAAATGAATCGGGATCTGGAGACGCAAACCTACACGCCTTGATCCATCGCTCTATGCCGCGTTCTCATGATTTCGTATCTCATATGGCTTCGATCCTGAATGGTTTTGGAGCGTGCAAAATGAAAAAGGAAGTCTGGGGAATCGAATCCCTCAGACTTCCTTTTTTTGCTTTGCGCTTCTCATGTGTTTTCATCTGCTTCCGGCTTGCCCCCAGTCACCGGCCGGGCATGCCCTCTGCCAAATCGCCATTTATTTACCGGTTTCCCTGTTTTTGTCTTCCATGGCGTGAATCAGCAGCACCATCATCTCGTGATGCGGTGCAGGCACATGCAACCGTGCAGCAGCACGCACAACGCTTCCGCTGATCGTATCCACTTCCGTCATCCTGCCATGCATCAGATCCGCGCAGATGCTTGTAATGCCCCTCGGCCCCTTTACGGCAACCTGGTGCACCTCTTCGATCTTCTCCTGCGGGTCAAACACCACGCCATCCGCCGCTGCCACTGCGCACGCTTCGCGCACAAGCATCTCGCAGAGTCTCCAGGCAGATGCGCTGTCCGACACAAAGCCCATCGGCATCTGGAATACGCCCGTCAGCGCGCTGAGCGATACATTGGTCATCAGCTTGCGCCAGATGGTCTCCCGCACATTCCGGCTGGCCACGGTGCAAATCCCTGCCGCCTCAAACGCAATGGCGACCTTCTCCGCCTGCTCATGCTCGCCAACGGGGGAACCGATCACCGTTTGCCCACTTCCGCCGTGGAAAACACGTCCATCCTCGCGCACCGACGCATTGTGCTGCGTGGTACCCAGCAGTATCCGCTGCATCGGCACAAACTGCGAGAGCACGTCCTCATGCCCCCCTCCATTTTGCAGCGTAAGCAACAGCGTATGCTCGCCGATCAACGCACGACACTTTTCAAGCGCTTCCCTCGTGCCCATGGCTTTCACAAACACCAGCACGAGATCTGCCGGCTTTACCGGTTCACCCATCTGCGCCGCACCCGGGTGCGCCGTTACAAGGGTTCCATCCTGCTCCTCAAGCGTAATCCCCCGGCTTTTGATGGCCTCCACCTTTGCGGCGTTTCGATCCATCACCACCACATCATGGCAAGATGCGAGCATCGACGCATAGAGCATTCCCATTGCTCCGCCGCCCAGCACTGCAATCCTCATAGATACTCTCCTTTCGGCTCTTCTTTGTCTATCATACTTGGTTTATATTTCCAAGTCAATACATGATCTGCCTGACCGGCACAAACCTGCACACGCTTTCCTTCAATTTCCCATCGACAAACGTCTTTAAACGGTGTATCATGGGGATGATCTTCGTTTATCGACAAAATATCCATTGCATGTCTTTGTCCCAAGGAGGCCCCTATGCCCGCTTCATATGTTCATCAATGCGTCGCCACAAATGCGGCTGACGCACTCTCCCTCTTTGAGGAACCCGCCCTGCGCAGCGCGCTGCTTGCAGGCAGCGAAGGACCCGATCCCCTTTTCTTCTCGCTCGCTCCATCGCCCGGCTCCCCCTATCCGCCCCGCATCGGCTCTATTCTCCATACCCGGCACACGGATGACTTTCTGCTCGCCCTCGCAGATCTCTGCCGTTCCAACGACCTTCTGCGCGCCTACTGCTGCGGCTTTTTCACCCACTATGCCACCGATACCACATTCCATCCCTTTGTATATGCACACTCGCTGGATACTTCCGGCCACTACTCGGGCCATGCGCATTGCCGGCTTGAGCACCAGCTCGAAACCCTGCATTTCCGCCGTGAGGGTCACCATACCGGTTTGCCCGTGCAGATGGCCGGATTCATGGCGCTCGATGCCTCTCAAAAAGCGCAGATTGCGCAGGCGCTGTCCCAGGCCATCCGCACGGTATTCCCTGAGAATGCGCTGCGCGCTACACGCGTACAGGGGAGCTTTGACGATGCCATCCGCCTTTGCCGAATGCTTCGTTCCGAAACCGGAAAAAAATACCATGCGCTGGGCGCCTTGCTCTCACCCCTGCGGCTTGATGCGGCGCTTCACGCACACATGATGCCCCTTGAGCCGCCTCAGGCCGACATCGCCAATGACGCCCACGCTTCCTGGGCCTCCATCTGGACACCGGGACAGACGCGCAACGACAGCTTTTCTGATCTCTTCAGCGCTGCGGTTCAGCGCGCCCAGGCGCTCATGCAGAGCGCAAACGGATTCATGCTCGGCCGTGTCTCCTACGCCTCCCTGCGCTCGCTTCACGGCGGATACAGCTACGATTCCGGCCTGCCCTGGCAGACAACCTGTGCCGCTTCCCAGGCGCCTGGCGTCTCGCCGTAAAGCGCGCATTCTGCGCTTTCGCTTCACTCTTTTTCTCGTTTTGTGTTGCTTTTTCTACCTCTATACAGTATAATGCAATCGTCACAACCGATTCGTGAAGGTGACAGGGCGCCGCTTCTCGCGACGTCGGAGACGATGCGTTAAGTGCTCACGTGTGGGAAAAGCGTGGGACGAAGAAGGCTTCCCCTTCGCGGTATCGCTCCGGCCCAGGACTGTCTCTTTACTCAGGATTTGTCATCTCTGCGAATCATTCCCCCGTCCATCTTCCGGACTTGATTTGCGGAGGTGTTTTTTGATGCATTCCATATTTTCCCATGTCGCCCATCAGTTCAAAGCGTCCTTTCTTTCCCTGCGGCGGACGCAGACACTCGCTACTGCCGGCGTTTTCCTCGCCATTCAGATGGTGCTCTCCTCCCTGGGCGCCATTCAGGTCAGCGAAAGCCTGAAAATCTCGCTGGGCCACCTGGCTCTCGCCCCCACAGCCATGCTCTTTGGTCCCGTTGTCGCCGGGATGCAGGGCGCGCTCAGCGATGTGCTGGGGCTCATCATCAAGCCCGTAGGGCCGTATTTTCCGGGCTTCACGATCTCTGCAGCACTGGGCGGCGTCGTATACGGGCTCTTTTTCTACAGAAATGTGCCCCGGCTCTCGCAGATCGTCGCATCGCGGCTGATCATCTGCCTGTTCATCAACATCCTGCTCAACACATTCTTCCTCACCATGCTCTATGGCCCCGCACAAGCAGCCGCACTGCCCGTGCGCATGGTGAAAAACCTGGTTCAGCTGCCCGTCGACTGTGTGTTGCTCACCGCCGTGTGCCGCATTGTGCACCGCCTGCCCCACCCCGCTGGGGTTCGGTGAAGTGCAGCTTTTAGCACAAATCGCTTTTACGCAGACAAAAAGCCATCCCCGCCCCGGCTTCAGTGCCGCTGGCGGAGATGGTCTTTTTTAACTTCTTTTCGTCTTAAGGAAACCGTCTACGCCCGGTCATATCCCATTACATGCCACGCGTGTAGTTGGGGGCTTCCTTGGTGATGTTGATGTCGTGCGGATGGCTCTCCACGAGGCCCGCGTTGGTAATGCGGATGAATTCCGCATCGTGGCGCAGGGAATCGATGTCCGGCGTGCCGCAATAGCCCATGCCCGCACGCAGGCCACCCAGAAGCTGGAAAATCGTGTCGCTGAGGCTGCCCTTGTAAGCGACGCGGCCTTCGACGCCTTCAGGCACGAGCTTCTTGGCATCTTCCTGGAAGTAACGATCCTTGCTGCCCTTCTCCATGGCCGCAAGCGATCCCATGCCACGATACACCTTGAACTGACGGCCCTGATAGATTTCCAGAGCGCCCGGCGCTTCCTCCGTGCCGGCCAGCAGGCTGCCCAGCATGACAGCCGATCCGCCCGCCGCAATGGCCTTGACGATGTCGCCGGAATACTTGATGCCGCCGTCTGCAATGATCCGCTTGCCGAGCTTCTCCGCCTCCTCAGCGCAGTCGCTGATGGCCGTCACCTGCGGCACGCCGATGCCTGCAACCACGCGCGTGGTGCAGATCGAGCCCGGGCCAATGCCAACCTTCACGCAATCGGCGCCCGCTTCAAACAGCGCACGGGTCGCGGCAGCAGTTGCCACATTGCCCGCGATGATCTGCGTATCCGGGAAGGCCACGCGGATCTTCTCGATCTGGCGCAGCACGCCGGCGCTGTGACCGTGTGCGGTATCGATGCACAGGATATCCACCCCCGCAGCGACAAGCGCAGCGATGCGGTCAAACACATCGTGGCTCACGCCCACGGCCGCGCCGCAGAGCAGGCGGCCCTGGGCATCTTTGGCGGAGTTGGGATACTTCTGAGCCTTCTGAATGTCCTTGATGGTGATCAGCCCGCGCAGATACCCCTCGCTGTCCACCAGCGGCAGCTTTTCGATGCGATGCTTGGCCAGAATAGCGCGCGCCTCTTCGTGCGTCGTGCCCACCGGCGCGGTGATGAGGTTTTTCGAAGTCATGACCTCATGAATCGGGCGGGAGTAGTTCGTCTCAAAGCGCAGATCGCGGTTGGTCAGAATGCCGACGAGCTTTCCATCGCGCGTGATGGGCACACCGGAGATCCGGTAACGGGCCATGAGCTCCTCTGCGTCGGAAACGAGATGATCCGGGCTCAGGTGGAACGGATCGGAAATGACGCCATTTTCAGACCGCTTGACGCGATCCACTTCCTGCGCCTGCTGCTCGATAGACATATTCTTGTGAATGATGCCCAGTCCGCCCTCACGGGCCATGGCGATTGCCGTTTTCGACTCCGTGACCGTATCCATGGCGGCGGACAGGAAAGGAATGTTGAGCTTCACCTTGTCGGTGAGCCACGTCTCCAGATTGACCTCCTTGGGCAGCACCTCGCTGTGACGGGGGATCAGCAGGACATCATCAAAAGTCAGGCCCTCACGAATCACTTTCGGCAGCATTTCATTTCCTCCTGTAATACTTTTCCAAATGTAAAAGGGTTTTGAATATTATAAAGCGGCTCAAAGCACTTTGTCAATGTTTGAAGCCGCAATCGGGTAACGGAAACCTTATTTTGTTGAATCTGCTTGGGACGTGTGCAGCTTTTTCATCAAATCGACGCTATACCACACGAGCGCAACCATCGCAAGGGCGACGGAAACCCACAGCAGGGCATCAGCTACCACAGTCTGCTGCAAAAAGCGAGCGACAATGGAGAGCACAAAGCACACGGTCGTAACCTTGCCAATCGGCAATGCATAGACGATGATGCCCTTTTTGAGCGCCACACCACCGCCGATGATCAGCGCCGCCTCCTTGATCAAAATGAGCGCAAGGACCCACACCGGAATCTGCCCGTCGGAGACAAACAGCCCCAGCAGCGTGAGCAGCGAGAGCTTGTCGGCCAGCGGATCAAGCAACTTGCCCAACGCGGTGATCTGGTTAAAGCGCCGGGCAATGATGCCGTCGACGGCATCGGTGAGCATGGCAGCCAGATACACCAGCAGCGCGCCTGTCATATCGCCCACGACAAACCGCCAGACCACGACCGGCAGCAGCGCAATGCGCACAACGGTCAGCAGATTCGGAATATTGAAAATTTTATCCTGTTTGAGATGTTCCAATGCGCGTCCCCTCTTCCTGTCATTCAAGTATACCACAAAAGCAGCAGTTCTCACCGCAATCGGGCAGTTTTTTTCTGTCAGGTCAACAGGCAGCATCCAGTCTTATACGTGCCTGCCGGGAATCAGCGCCGAACATGCCGCATTCCACGCCGTCTCCGGCATTCAGGGGTTCATGAGCGCCTGACGCTGCTGGGCTGCAACCTCGCTGTCCAGATAATCGTCGTAGGTCTCGCGGCGGTCTACCAGGCCGCCCGGCAGAATCTCCATGATGCGATTGGCGACCGTCTGAATGCACTCGTGATCCTGCGTTGCGAAGAGCATGGAACCGGTGAATTCGATCATGCCCTTGTTCAGTGCGGTGATGGATTCAAGATCCAGGTGGTTGGTCGGCTCATCGAGAATGAGCACATTGGCGCCGGAGAGCATCATGCGCGCCAGCATGCAGCGCACCTTCTCGCCGCCGGAGAGCACCTTGGCCGGCTTGAGCGCCTCTTCACCGGAGAAGAGCATCCGGCCCAGCCAGCCGCGGATATCGCTCTCGTACTGGCTCTGGGAGAACTGGCGCAGCCAGTCGATGAGGTTATACTCGCAGTTATCAAAGTAGCTGCTGTTGTCCTTGGGGAAGTAGCTCTGGCTCGTGGTGACGCCCCACTTGAAGCTACCCTCGTCGGGCTCCATCTCGCCCATGAGAATCTGAAAGAGCGTGGTGCGCGCGAGCTCATCGGTGCCGACAAACGCCACCTTGTCCCCTGGAGTAAGCACAAAGGAGATGTTGTTGAGCACCTTGCGGCCGTTGACGGTTTTGGAGAGGTTCGTCACGGTCAGCAGATCATTGCCAATCTCCCGATCCGGCTTCCAGGCGATGTACGGGTACCGGCGGGACGAGGGCGTGAAGTTCTCCATTTGCAGGTTATCCAGCAGCTTTTTGCGGCTGGTCGCCTGGCGATGTTTGCTGGCGTTGGCGGAAAAGCGCTGGATAAACGCCTGCAGTTCCTTGATCTTCTGCTCGTTCTTCTTGTTGATGTCCTTCTGCTGGCGCGCCGCCATCTGCGTGTACTCGTACCAGAAGTCGTAGTTGCCCACATACATCTGAATCTTGCCAAAGTCGATGTCGCAGATGTGCGTGCAGACCTTGTTGAGGAAATGGCGGTCATGGCTGACGACGATGACCGTATTGGGAAAATCGAGCAGGAAGTTTTCCAGCCAGCGTACCGACTGAATATCCAGATAGTTCGTCGGCTCATCCAGCAGCAGGATATCAGGGTTTCCAAAGAGCGCCTGCGCAAGCAACACCTTGACCTTCTGGCTGCCGTCAAGCTCGCGCATCAAGCAGTGCTCCAGCTCCAGGCTGATGCCAAGACCGGTGAGAATCATCTCTGCGGAGCTTTCGGCCTCCCAGCCATCCAGCTCGGCAAACTCGCCCTCCAGAACGCTGGCGCGCTCGCCGTCTTCGTCGGTAAAGTCTTCCTTGGCATAGAGCGCATCCTTCTCCTGCATGATCTCATACAGGCGCTTGTGCCCCATGATGACGGTCTGAAGCACTTCGCAGTCGTCAAACTCGAAGTGATTCTGGCGCAGCACGGCCATGCGCTCACCGGGCGTAATGACGACCTCGCCGGTCGTGGGCTCCAATTCACCCGAAAGCACCTTGAGGAACGTCGATTTGCCGGTGCCGTTAGCACCGATGATGCCATAGCAGTTTCCGGCGGTAAACTTGATGTTGACGTTTTTGAAAAGCGGCTTGCCGCTGTACGACAGCGAAACATTCTGGGTTGCGATCATGTGATGAGGTTCTCCTTTTCCACGCACCAATTCATTGCATACAAATGATATTATCGCACAAAAGGCCGGATTCTTCAACCCTGTTCTGGCAAAAATGTGCACTGACAAGCCCGTATCCCGTTTTCGTCGCAGCGGCAAAAGGCGCGCATCCACCAGAGCAGACGCGCGCCATCTTTAAAAACGGCAATGCCGTTT
>DVJV01000008.1 GCA_018716525.1 Candidatus Ventricola gallistercoris | reverse complement strand
GACGACGCTGCAAAAGCTCATGAAGTGAAGGCCGTCGCCGTGCGTCATCCTCGCCGGCTGACGCGTGCCAATCTGCGCGCTTTCATGCTCTATGGCATGATGCGCATGTGCCATCATTTTATATAGAGGCTTATCCCGAATGCGTGCGGGGGTAGCCTTCTTCGGGGAGGGAATTCCATGGAACAGTATGATGTCACGGGCATGAGCTGCGCAGCATGCAGCGCCCGTGTGGAAAAGGCCGTCGGCGGTGTGCCGGGGGTGACAAGCTGCTCTGTCAGCCTGCTGACCCACTCCATGGGCGTGGAAGGAAGCGCCGCGCCCGAGGCCATCATCGCGGCGGTGGAGGCGGCGGGATACGGCGCTTCCCTCAAAGGCAGCAAAGCCGCCCCGGAAGCCACCGGAGATGATCCCCTGGCAGACCGGGAGACGCCCGTTCTCCGCCGCCGGCTGATCGCCTCCATCGGCTTTCTTATCGTGCTGATGTATATTTCGATGGGCCACACGATGTGGGGCTGGCCGCTTCCCGCGTTCCTGGCGGGCAATCACGTGGCCGTGGGGCTGCTGCAGCTGCTGCTTTCCGCCATCATCATGGTGATCAACCAGAAATTCTTCATCAGCGGCTTCCGCGGCCTCTTGCACGGCGCGCCCAACATGGACACGCTGGTGGCGCTCGGCTCCGGCGCATCGTTCGTATACAGCACCTACGCACTCTTCGCCATGACGGATGCGCAGATGCACGCGGACAGCGCCGCCGTGATGGGCTTCATGCACGAGTTCTACTTTGAATCGGCCGCGATGATCCTGGCGCTCATCACCGTGGGCAAGATGCTGGAGGCCCGCTCCAAGGGCAAGACCACCGATGCGCTCCGCAGCCTGATGAAGCTCGCCCCGCAGACGGCCACCCTGCTGCGGGACGGCCGCGAGGTGAGCGTCCCCATCGCGCAGGTGCGGCGCGGCGACGTGTTCGTCGTGCGCCCCGGCGAGAGCATTCCCGTGGATGGGCTGGTGCTCGAGGGCGTGAGCGCGGTCAACGAGTCGGCGCTGACCGGCGAGAGCATCCCCGTGGACAAGGCGCAGGGCGATGCGGTATCGGCCGCGACGGTCAACCAGTCCGGCTTCCTGCGCTGCGAAGCCACGCGCGTGGGCGAGGATACCACGCTCTCCCAGATCATTCGCATGGTGTCGGATGCCGCCGCGACCAAGGCGCCCATTGCCAAGGTGGCCGACCGGGTCTCCGGCGTGTTTGTGCCGGTGGTCATCACCATCGCGGTGGTGACTGCCGCCGTCTGGCTGCTTTGCGGGCAGAGCATCGGCTTCGCGCTTGCGCGCGGCATCTCGGTGCTGGTCATCAGCTGCCCGTGCGCGCTGGGCCTGGCCACGCCGGTGGCCATCATGGTGGGCAACGGCATGGGCGCCAAGCACGGCATTCTGTTCAAAACCGCCGTTTCGCTTGAAGAGACCGGCCGCATCGAGATCGTGGCGCTGGACAAGACCGGCACCCTCACCAAGGGCGAGCCGCACGTCACCGACCTGCTCCCCTGCGACGGCGTGACGCAGGAAGAGCTGCTTGCCTGTGCCGCTGCGCTTGAGCAGCACAGCGAACACCCGCTGGCGCGGGCCGTCATGCAGCGCGCCCAGGAGTTTAACCTTGTTCCCGGCGAAGTGCGCGACTTCCGTGCGCTGCCCGGCAACGGGCTGAGCGCCATGCAGGCAGAGCAGCTGCTTGAAGGCGGCAATGCGGCCTTTATCGCCACCCGGGCGGACATTCCCGCCTCGCTGCGGGCACAGGCCGATGCGCTTGCCGCCCAGGGCAAGACGCCGCTGTACTTCGCGCGAAACGGCGCGCTGCTGGGCGTGATCGCCGTGGCGGATGTGCTCAAGGAAGACAGCCCGCAGGCCGTGCGCGCGCTGCAAAACATGGGCATCCGCGTGGTCATGCTCACCGGCGACAACGAGCGCACCGCACGCGCCGTCGGCAAAGAGGCGGGCGTGGACGAGGTCATCGCTGGCGTGCTGCCCGAGGGCAAGGAGAGCGTCATCCGGGAGCTGAAGCGCCAAGGCCGCGTCGCCATGGTCGGCGACGGCATCAACGATGCGCCCGCGCTCACCCGCGCGGACATCGGCATCGCCATCGGCGCGGGCACGGATGTGGCCATCGACGCCGCAGACGTGGTGCTCATGCACAGCCAGCTTTCCGATGTGCCGGCGGCCATCCGCCTGAGCCGCGCCACGCTGCGCAACATCCACGAGAACCTGTTCTGGGCATTCTTCTACAACGTCATCGGTATTCCGCTGGCCGCGGGCGTGTGGTATCCGCTCTTCGGCCTGACGCTAAACCCCATGTTCGGCGCGGCAGCCATGAGCCTGTCGAGCTTCTGCGTGGTGACCAACGCGCTGCGGCTCAACCTGTTCAAGCTGAACGATGCATCCCACGACAGACCCATCAAGCCGAAAAGGCATAAACATAAGGAGGAAAACAAGATGGAAAAGACGATGAAGATCGAAGGCATGATGTGCGGCCACTGCGAGGCGGCTGTCAAAAAGGCGCTGGAGGCCGTGGACGGCGTGACCAGCGCGCAGGTGAGCCACGAGGCGGGCACCGCCGTGGTGACGCTGAGCAAGAGTGTGGACGACGCCGTGCTTTCCAAGGCCGTCACGGATAAGGACTACAAGGTGCTCTCCATTCACTGAGCACAGACCAAGTGTGTCGAAAAAGTCCGCCTACGGCGTCCTTTTCCGAATTTTTTCGCTGTTTCCCTCTCGCCCCTGCGGGGCCGACGTGCGGGAAACAGCGCAAGGAAACCTTGCACAGCAAGGCTTCCGAATACGCCGCACATGTCGCCGGATTCGGATTGCATTTGGAGGGCTGCGGCCCTCCAAACCACCCAAAGAGGTTTTTTGACCGTCTGCAAGCGTGTCCCTTTTTCACGGAAAAGGGGCGCGCTTTTTCATTTTCATCCATGGAAAACCGTCTGTTTTCACACGCGCTTTTGTACCATCAACCCCCTTCCGCCACACATTGACAATTCTCCCCCAACGCGCTACACTGTGCAAAGAGATCAACGACGTACCGTCAGAAAGGAATGAATGCCATGACTCCCATCACCGACAATCAGCTGCGCGATTTCAGCGCGCATTATCAGCAGGACCCCAAGCGTCAGCTGGCCACGCTGGCGCTCTCCCAAAGCGAGCTCAACAGCGTCGCCTTCCAGTCCAAGGGCGCCTATGCCATGCGCCAGAAATTCTCGGTGGACATTCCCACCCTGGCCGTGACAGACCAGAAGTCGAGCGGCCGCTGCTGGCTCTTTGCCGCAACCAACGTGCTGCGCGAGCGCATCGCCGCCGCGCGCAACCTGGAGCAGTTCGAGCTCTCGCAGAGCTACCTGGCCTTCTACGACAAGTTCGAGCGCGCCAACTACTTCCTGGAGAGCATGATTGAGACCGCTTCCCTGCCTGCCGACGACCGCATTGTGGCCCACATTCTCGCAACCGGCGTGCATGACGGCGGCCAGTGGGACATGTTCGTGAACATCGTCCGCAAATACGGCCTCGTGCCCAAGGACGTGTACGGCGAGACGCAGCAGACAGGCAACACCCGCCAGATGAACGCGCAGCTCAACCGCGCGCTGAAGGTGGCCGCGGCCAAGCTGCGCGCCATGATCGCCGCCGGCGAAGACGACAGCGCCGTGCAGGCGGAAAAGACGCGCACCATGGACGCGGTGTATGGCTTCCTGTGCAGCTGCTACGGCGAGCCGCCCAAGGCGTTTGACTTTGAGTATGTGGACAAGGACAGCGTCTACCACATCGAAAAGAACCTGACGCCGCTGACGTTTGCCGAGCGCTACACCGGCGATCTGCTCGAGCAGATGGTCAGCATCATCAATGCGCCGACGAAGGACAAGCCCTATCACCAGATGTTCACCATCAAATACCTGGGCAATGTGGTGGGCGGCATGCCTGTGCGCCACCTGAACCTGACCATGGATGAGTTCAAGGCGGCCATCATCGCGCAGCTGCGCGACGGCAAGGTGGTCTGGTTCGGCAGCGACGTGGGCCATTTCGGCGAGCGCAAGCTCGGCATCTGGGATGACCACAGCTTTGACTTTGAGCTGCTCACCGGCCTGGATCTTGCCATGAGCAAGGCCGACGCGCTTGACTACGGCCTCTCGGCGATGAACCACGCGATGGTCATCACCGGCGTCAACCTGGAGGATGGCAAGCCCACCCGCTGGAAGATCGAGAACAGCTGGGGCGATAAAAACGGAGAAAAGGGCTACTATGTCTGCTCGGACAGCTGGTTTGACCAGTACGTCTACCAGGCGGCGGTCGAAAAGCAATACCTGGGCGAGCTGGCCGGCCTGACCAGCCAGACGCCCATCGAGCTGGCCCCCTGGGACCCGATGGGCACCCTGGCCGACTGAGGCGGCATCCCCTCTCTTTTCCGCGCTGCGCGCTTTCGGTTACCCGTCTGTTTCAGGCGGCTTTCCTTCCCCCTTGTCCGGGGGATCGGAAGCCGCCTTTTTTGCGCGCCGCGTGCGCCCCGTTCCATCCACTGACTTTTCAAAAATTTTACTTTATTTTTACAATGAGTTCATTTTGTGTTGACATTTCCCGTTTGTATTTGTATAATAAAACCAATTCAAACCGCTGTTGTTCGTATAAAACAGTGGTCAATAACAAAGGAGGTTCTTTTTTATGAAGAAGCTTGCCGTGCTGTGCCTGGCGCTGTGCCTGTGTCTGATGGGTACGATGGTGCTGGCCGAAGGAAAGGTCATGCTCTACTCCTCCATGCAGGAAGCCCAGCTTCAGGCCATCAAGGAAGCCTTTGAGGCCAAGTATCCCGATGTGACGATGGACTACTACTTCGCATCCGGTGGCAAGGTCATCACCAAGATGTCCACCGAGGCGCAGGCCGGTCAGATCGAGGCCGATCTGGTGTGGCTGGGCGACCCGTCCGACTACGAAGGCTTCAAGGATGCGGGCTATCTGCAGCCGTACACCTCCCCGGAGAGCGACCACATCGCCCCCGAGTACATCGATGAGGATGGCTACTACACCGCCGCCCGTCTGGTGACGATGGGCATCGCCTGGTGCACGCTTGAAGGCATCGGCATCAGCGACGAAGAAGCCCCCAAGACCTGGGAAGAGCTGCTCGATCCCAAGTGGAACAACCAGCTGATCATGACGGACCCGGCGCAGTCCTCCACCTCCAAGTACTGGATGGCGGCGATGATGCAGTCCGAAAAGTACGGCACCGAGTTCTTTGAGAAGCTGCGCGACAACGGCCTGCAGCTCGAATCCGGCACGACGGCGACGCACAACGTGGTGGCGGCCGGTTCCTATCAGGTCGGCATCTGCCTTGACTACGTGTCCGCCAGCCTGATGGCCGAGGGCTCCCCGCTCAAGTTCCACTACACCGACACCGACGTCATCACCATGACCAGCCCGATCGGCATGATCGCCAACTGCGCCAACCCGGACAACGCCAAGCTGCTGTATGACTTCATCCTCTCCAAGGAAGGTCAGGAAGTGCTTGTCGCCAACAACCTGGTGACCGTGCGCGACGATGTGGACATGGGCGAGATCGACACCGCGTCCATCGCCTCCAAGAACATGCCGGTGGACTTCGCCGACCTGGCGGAGAACGGCGACACCTATCTGGCCACGTTCAACGAGATCTTCAACAAGTAAAAGCGGATTCATCCCGAAGTGGGGCATGCGTGGCCTGCCTGCGCATGCCCCCTTTATGTAAATGAAGGAGGAGGACAAGATGGCTAACGTACGCTTTGAGAACGTGACGGTCAGCTACGGCAATCATACTGTCCTGAAGAATTTTTCCCTTGAGGTGGAAAGCGGCCAGATCATGTGTCTGGTCGGCCCCAGCGGCTGCGGCAAGACGACCCTCGTGCGCGCGCTGCTCGGATTGAACAAGCCTGAATCCGGCATCATCTCCGTGGGCGACCGCGTGCTCTTTGACGCGAAGAAGCGCACCAACGTGCCCGCCGAAAAGCGCAACATCGGCATCGTGTTTCAGGATTACGCCGTCTGGCCGCACATGACGGTCATTGAAAACGTCTCTTACCCGCTCAAGAAGCAGCGGCGCAACAAGCAGGAGATTCAGCAGCGGGCCATGCATGCGCTCGAGCAGGTGCGCATGACGGAGTACGCCAACCACCTGCCCAGCCAGCTTTCAGGCGGCCAGCAGCAGCGCGTGGCCATCGCCCGCGCGCTGGTGACCGATTCCGACGTCGTGGTCATGGATGAGCCCATCACCAACCTCGATGCCAAGCTGCGCGAGGAAATGCTGCTGGAAATCCGCATGATCCAGTCGCGGCTGCACGCCACGATTCTCTACATCACCCACGACCAGCAATCCGCCCTGCAGCTTTGCGACAAAATGGCCATCATGCAGCCGGATGGCTCGCTGTGCCAGTATGGCACGGATGAGGACATCATCATGCGGCCGGCCAACCGCTTCACGTTCGAGTTCATCGGCGTATCCAACTTCATTCCGCTCGTGCAGCGGGGCAAGGAGATCTGCCTCGACTGCGGCGAGCAGATCCCCTTCACGCAGTGGGTGCCTGCCGGTGTGGATGTGGCCGGCAAGGAAATGGGCGTGCGCCTCAACGATGTCGTCTTTGACCGCCAGTCGCCCATTCAGGCGACGGTGACCAGCCGCGTCTTCCTGGGCAGCGAGTACAACTACTTCCTCACGCTCGGCCAGCGCGAAATCCGCATGCAGCAGAGCATGCTCGACGCCCGCACATTCGGCACGGTCAGCGAGGGCGAAAAGATCGGCATCCGCTTCCTCAATCCGCACTTCTATGACGCCAGAAAGGAGGCCGCTACGGTATGAGCACAAACAGGGATCTCGCCGCGGTCGATGGACGCCGCCGGATCAACATGGACAAGGTGATGACCGTGGTGTGCTTCATCCTGCTGTTCATCATCGTCATCATCCCGATCTTCATGATCATCTACAACGCCTTCTTCTTTGAGGGCAAGTTCAGCCTCGATCTGTTCACCCAGCAGCTCACCGACAGCAAGAACCTCTCCGCCATGTGGAATACGCTGGTCATCGCCGTGTGCGCCACTGTGCTGGGCACGATCATGGGCGTGTTCTACGCCTGGCTGCTGGGCCGCAGCGACATCCCCTGCAAAGGGCTGATGCGCGCGCTGTTCAACATCCCCTACATGTTCCCCCCGTTCCTGGGCGCCATGGCCTGGGATCTGCTGCTCAACGGCCGCTCCGGTTATCTCAACCGGTTCCTGGTGAGCACATTCGGCCTGGACGGAATGCCCTTTAACATCAACTCCATCGCGGGCATCGTGTTCGTGGAGGTCAGCTACTACTTCCCGTTCGTGTTCATGCAGGTGGTCTCCGCCCTTGAGCGCATGGACCCCACCCTCGAAGAGTGCGCCCGCATCGCCGGCGCCAAGCAGGGCACCGTCATCTGGAAGATCACCCTGCCGCTGGTCAAGCCCGCCATCTCTGCCGGCGCGCTGCTGATCCTCACCACGTCGCTGGCGCACTTTGGCGTGCCTTCCATCCTGGGCTATGCGCAGGGCATCTACACGCTGCCCACGCGCATCTACTCGGTCATCTATAACTCCGGCGGCAGCTTCGACGGCATCCGCCAGGGCGCGGCGCTCTCCGTCATGCTGGTGGTCGTGGTCGCCCTCGCCCTCGTGCTGCAAAAGAAGATCCTCTCCTCCGGCAACTACGACATCATCAAGGGCAAGAGCATGCGCCCCACGCTCATCAAGCTGCGCGGCGCCAAGGTGCCGCTGCTGCTGGTGGCCGTGTTCACCCTCGTGCTGATCGTCGTGGTGCCGCTCGTGATGATCGTGCTGATCTCCTTCATCAAGGCTTACGGCCTGCCGCTCAAGTTCAGCAACTTCACGCTCAGCCAGTATGAAAAGGTCTTCAAGGCCAGCGGCACGATCGACTCGATCAAGAACTCCCTGTTCGTCTCCATCACGGCGGGCCTCATCTGTATGTTCCTGGGCACTCTGGTGGCCTATGTCGTCCAGAAGATCCGCCCCAAGGGCAAGGAAGTGCTCGAGGTCATCTCCGTGCTGCCCTACTCCATCCCCGGCACCGTGCTCTCCATCGGCGTCATCCTCGCCTGGAGCGGCAGCCTGGGCATCACGCTGTACAACACCATCTGGATCATCCTGGTGGCCTATATGGCGCGCTACCTGTCCTTCTCCATGAAGACCTCCTCCGCAGCCCTGCTGCAGGTGCACTCCTCGCTTGAAGAGGCCGCGCGCGTATGCGGCGCCTCCCACACCGAGAGCCTCACCGACGTCACCCTGCCGCTCATCCGCCCGGCCATGGTCTCCGGCTTCTTCCTGATCTTCCTGCCGGCCATGCGCGAGGTGACCACCTCCATCCTGCTCTACGGCCCCTACACCCGCACGCTCGGTGTTCAGATCTACTCCCTGCGCGACGCGGGCATGATTCCCCAGGCCGCTGCGCTGGCAACCGTGGCCATCGGCATCATCATCGTGCTCAACGCGATTGTGACGCAGATCACCAAGGACAGAAAGGGAGTGTAACGCCATGGCTGATCAGATTATCCTGCGCCACGTCACCAAGAAATTCACCACCAAGACGCTGGGCGACATCGTCGCGGTTGACGACTTCAACCTCGAGGTGCACGAAGGCGAGTGCTTCTCTTTCCTGGGCCCGTCCGGCTGCGGCAAATCCACCACGCTGCGCATGATCGCCGGCTTTGAAGATTTGACCGAAGGCGAAATCGAGCTGTGCGGCCGCCTGGTCTCCAGCCGCGCCAAAAACCTCTACGTGCCGCCCGAAGAGCGCGGCCTGGGCATGGTCTTCCAGGCGTTCGCCGTGTGGCCGCACATGAACGTGTTTGAAAACGTGGCCTTCCCGCTGCGCATTCAGAAGGTCAACCGCACCGACCTGGAGCGCCGCGTCAATGAAGCGCTGCGCCACACGAGCCTCACCGGGCTTGAGACCACGTTCCCCAGCGACCTGTCCGGCGGGCAGCAGCAGCGCATCGCGCTGGCGCGCGCCATCGTGACCAACCCCAAGGTCATGCTGCTGGATGAGCCGCTCTCCAACCTCGACCCCAAGCTGCGCGAGACCATGCGCTTTGAGATCAAGGCCCTGCAGCGGAAGTTCAACTTCACGATCATATTCGTCACGCACGACCAGTCCGAGGCCATGGCCATCTCCGACCGCATGATGGTGTGCGACATGGGCCGCATCATGCAGATCGACACGCCGGAAAACCTCTACAACAAGCCGTGCAACCGCTTCGTGCACAACTTCCTGGGCGAGAGCACGTTCATCAACGTCGTCATCCGCGACGGCAAGGTCTACGCCTCCGGCGACATGGAGCAGGCCATCGCGCTGGACATTCCCAAGGACGCCGCGCCCGAGATGGTCGTGGCCACCCGCCCCAACGAGATCGCCTTGACCGGCCCCGACCAGGGCGGCTACCGCACGCACGTGGAAAAGCGGATCTTCCTGACCGACCGCACCGAGTACCTGGTGCCCGTGGGCGATCAGATGGTCAAGATCCAGACGCCGCACCGCATCTCCTTCAGCGAGGGAGAAGCCTGCTGCGTAAAATTCATGGAGCCGATGTGGTACCCCATGGACGACAAGCAGGCTGAGCTCGAGCGCGCCCGCCGTCAGCTCGTCTGACGCGCAAGGGCCGGACGCCCGGCATTTCAGCCAAGCCAACAAACAATCGCCCTCCCACCGCAAAACCGGAAGCATTCCGGCGCGCGGCGGGAGGGCGCTTTCACCCCCCCATGCCATGGGGTCTCTTATGCCGTTTGGGCTTGCGTCCATGTTACCCACGCCCTGCCCACTTGCAGATAAACCGCTCGATTGCATCGTTGACCTGCTGCGGTTGATCCCCGTTGGCAAAGTGCGCCGCATCCTTGATGACCTGCATCGGGTAACCCGTATGCTGCGCCCACGCACGGCAATAGGCCATGACCTTGCCCGTCCTGTCCCGCTCCCCCACGAGGATGAGCACGGGAAACGGGAAGGCCACATCCCGGTTTTCCCGGGCAAAGCACGCATAGGCGATGTGCATCTGCAAGGCAATCTCCGCCTTTGAAAGCGGAGCAAGCATTTCCATCATCTTACTGTAGGCGTATGGCGTGCGTGAGACCGACCGGGCCATGCTCCAGCGCAGCACGCCCGCCGGAAACGCGCGTGCAATCTGTGCGGCCCGTTTCAGCCACCACAGATCCGCTTTGGAGTAGTAGCGCAACCCGAGGGGCGTGGTATCCAGCGCGACAAAGCCCTTCACCCGCTCGGGGTAGAACGCCCCAAAGTGCTGGCATGGATACCCGCCCATGGACATGCCCACCAAAAAGGCCTGCCCAATGCCCTCCGCATCCAGGATGGACAGCAGGATCTGCGCCGTTTCGCGGTACGAGAAGCCCGCATAGGGCCGCGAAAGGCCGTGCATCGGCACATCCCATAGGATCAGCGTGTAGCGCCCGGCAAAGCGCTCCACCTGCTTTTCAAACATCGTGTGATCCGCCGTGACGCCATGTGTGAAGACGAGGCACTCGGCCCCCTCCCGGCGATCCACCCAGTAGTGCACCGTTCCACCCCGGGCGGCAATCTGCTTGTGCTGCACCGCGCTCGTCCCTTTCCAAAACGCGAGGTAATCTCCCCGCCTGTCTGACCTTCAGCCCGATTATACGCCTGCTTTCGCCCTTTGAAAAGAGGGCACGCTGCTAAGCGCTCTTCCCTGCCCCGGCGGTTGTGCCCGGCTATGTTTTCCCTTATAATGGTGGAAAGCATTCCACACCGCACAGGAGGAGCACACCATGAAGCAGCGCGAACAACAAATCCGAAAATGGTTTGACATGTGGCTGACCCGCACCGATACCGGTATTGTGGATCTCTTTGCCCCGGACGCCCTCTACATCGAAAGCTGGGGGCCCGAATACCGGGGAGCCGAAAAAATCCGCCACTGGTTTGAGGAATGGAACACCCGCGGCACGGTGCTGCGGTGGGACATCAAGCAATTCTTCCACCGGGAAAACCAGACGGTGGTTGAATGGGCCTTTGAAAACGCCATGCACGATGGAAAGGTGGAAGCCTTTGACGGCATGTCGCTGATCCGCTGGACAGAAGGCGGGCAGATTGGCTTCCTGCAGGAGTTTGGGTGCAATGCCCATCGCTATGACCCCTATCGAAACGGCCCGGTTCCTCAGTTTGAAAACGAGCAGATCATGTGGTTTTGACCGGGAAAGCGCGCCGCATTCTGCCGGGATTCCAGCTTTAACGCTCGTTTTTCCGCGCCGCACAAGGTAAATGCCGCACAAAATACAATCCGAATCCGGCGACATGTGCGGCGGATTTACTGGCTTGCCCCGCAAGGTTTCCTTACGCATTTTCCGCCCGGGAGCCCCACAGGGCCGAGAGGGAAACATCGCTAAAAAACACTCGGAAAAAGACGCCATAGGCGGACTTATCCGGGTGTTTTTAGCACGCTACTTTTTCGCCGCATTGTTTATGGATCGCTGAAGCATGCCTTCCGTCTCATCCTGCCGGATTCGCCGGGCGGCAATGACGCGCCGTTCGGTATCCTCATCGACACAGGTGATCAGCAGCAGAAGCTGGTCGTCCGCCTCCACGCTCAGCGACGTGTGATAAATGGAGTACTGCTCCAACGCCTCGATCTCCTCCTGCCGCCACTTGATCTGGTTGCTGCACAGCTTGGCAAAATCCAGATAATGCTTATCGGAAGTCTCCGTGCTCACGGTGCACACCGAGAAGATCACATAGCGTCCATCCTCATAAGCCGTGTCAAACGTGATAAACGCATTGCTCTTGTAATAGTGGAAGTTTTCGTAATTGCGCAGGCTGCCAAACATTGCGCCGGTCTTCATGTTGTGGCCATAAAGCATGAGCGTATACGGCCGGGTGGACAGGTCGCACGTCTGTTCCAGAAAAATGGCGCCGTTCACGTTGTGGTAGCCCCGGTAATCCCGGTTCAGATAATACGTATTATCCCGCTGCACAACCGCCTCGTCGATGAGATCCTCCAGCGTCAGCCAGCCCACAATGTCGCTGTTTTGCCGGCGAATCTTGGCAAACCGGCTGCTGATTTCCGCAAAGGGGTTGTCGGGATAGCGCACGGGCGCCAGCATCACCTGCGGCGTGGGCGAAGGTGTGGGCGCACTCTGCGCCTGCGGCGCGGGCGAAGCATCCGGCGCCGTCTGCACCGCAGCATCCGCTTCCGGCGCAAAGGCATCGGTCGAAGCGGGCAAAAGCTGCCCGTTTGCAGACGCCGTCTGCTCAGGCAGGGGTGTGCGCCCGGTTTCTCCCGCCTTCTCCGCGTAATACGCCTCGCGCAGGGCATCCGATGCCCGCCGCATGTTCAGGTAGTCAAGCGCATACCCGGCCAGATTGACGCAGCTCACACAAAACACCAGAAAACACACCGCCGCAAGCGCGCCCCACGCAAGCCGCTGCCCGGGTCTAAAGCAGCGCTTCCAGTCAAAGCGCCTCCCTCCGCGGCCATTGGCGTACTCCGCTTGTTCGCCTGCCAGGAGCTGGTCTTCCACTTTCCAGACAAACTGCCTGGCCGTGCGCCCCTTCCGGCGGCGCATCCCCGACGCCGGTGCGCTGCTCTGCGGCAGTTTTTGAATGCCCCAGACCACGCGCTTTTGGGCGCGGCGCTTGCGCAGATGTGCGCGGACCGCTGCCGCTTTCCTTCGCGCCAGCCCGACGACATCCTCAAGCGCCTTTCTGGCCGGAATCCGCTTTGCGCGATATGCGATTGTAACCCCCGCGCGGCGCGGTCGCTGTCTTTGAATGCCCCGGACCAGGCGCTTTTTCGGGCCACTGCTTCGCAGTTGCGCGCCCACTGCCTCCGCTTTCTTTCGCGCCTGTTGTGCGATGCGCTGAAAAGCCGCTTTGGCCTGGCTCCTCTTCTTCATGCGGGCAACGGTCGTTCCCTCGCTGCTTTGCGCCGGTTTGCTTGCGCCCTGTGCAGCCCGGTTCGCCGGGCGCCTTCTTCTGGGGCTGGCATTCGCCTCTTGCGCAGCAGGCCGGGGCGGCTCCTGCGCTTGCATCGCGCAGCGTCTTCTGTGCACCCCGCCTGGCACGGCCGCTTCTTCCGGCAAATCCGGCCGCTTCGCAGGGGCCGCCCGTCTCCTGCGGCGGACGGCGCCGCCAGCCGCATCCGCTTCCCGGGGCATGGGGCGCACTTTGGCTTTGCGCAGCATTCGCCGCAAGCGCTCGTAAATCTGCCGCACCATGTTCTTTCTGTGCATCTCCAATCCCGCCGCGGAAACGGATTGAACGTCCGGGAACCGCCCTGCATCTATGGATTGATCCGAACCAGCCTTTTCATGCGCCCGTTTCATCACAACCCCGTTCATTTACACTTGATATCCATTATAGGCGAGATCGGTCGATTGATCAAGCGCAAATCCCGCGCCTTGCAGCGAAAAACCCCGGAGCAGGCAATGCTGCTCCGGGCAGACTGTCAAAAAAAACATCCGGGAGGTTTGGAGGGCTAAAGCCCTCCAAATGCAATCCGAATCCGGCGACATGTGCGGCGGATTCGCAAGCTTGCGCAGCAAGGTTTCCTTGCGCCGTTTCCCGCCCGGGAGCTCCATGGGGGCGAGAGGGAAACGGCGTAAATCTCGGAAAAGGACGCCGTAGGCGGACTTTTTCGACACGCTGCCCGGAGCAGGCAATGCCGCTCCGGGGCGATTGGATGGCGCTTCTTTCAACCCTGCATCACCAGATCGACACGCGGTCTTCCGGCGCGCGGTACATGCCGTCGCCCTCCTCAATGCCAAATGTGGTGAAGAAATCATCGATATTCTGAAGCTGAATGTTGGCGCGCAGCTTTGAGGGCGCGTGCACATCCACTGTGAGCATCATGGTCTGATAGGCCTCGGTTGCGCGGTTGCGCCATGCCCGCGCCCAGCTTGTGAAGAAGGCCTCCAGATCCGGCTCCTCCTCGGCCTGCTTGAGCGCCTCCAGCGCGCAGGACAATCCGCCCGCATCCGCCACGTTCTCGGTGACCGTCAGCGCGCCATTGACCGTGCCGCCCACGGACGGCAGGCCGTCAAACTCCTCGACCATCGCCTGGGAAAGCGCCTCAAACTTCTGCAGGTCTTCCGGCGTCCACCAGTTGGACAGCGATCCATTTTCGTCGAACTTGGATCCATTGGGGTCAAAGGCGTGGGAGATCTCATGGGCGATCACTGCGCCGATTGCGCCATAGTTGGCCGACGCAGACTGCTCCTGGCTGTACATCGGCTCCTGCAAAATGGCCGCGGGGAAGCTGATGCTGTTGTCCATCAGCGAATACATGGCGTTGACCGTGCTGGCGCTCAGGGGCCACTCATTGCGGTTGGCAGCCTGACCGTAAAGGCTGAAGTTATACTCCATGTCAGCACGCGAATACGCCATCACATTGTCAACCAGCGTGCCGCCCTGCGAAGCGGGCACCGTGTGAACCATGCTGAATACGGGGCTCGCCTGATCGGGATACCCCACGCGGATGACCATCGCATCCAGCTTGCGAATGGCCATTTCACGCGTCTGGTCGCTCAGCCATGTGTTGTTTTCAAGCCGGTTCTCGTAGACCTGCACCATCTGCTCGACCATGGCCTGCACTTCATTTCGCGCATCCTCGCCAAAGTAGGTCTTGCCATAGTAGATGCCCACAACCTCGCTAAACAGGGCTGTCGCCGCATCATAGGCCGCATCTGCACCGGAGCTTGGCTCCGCAACGCCGCTCAGCGTCCGTTCAAATGCGGTTGCCTCCACCCGGGCTTCTTCACCCAGGTACGCCGAAAGGCTGTTGACCAGGCTCACCAGCATCCAGCTCTTCATCTGGGGGAATGTCTCTTCGTTGACCAGCTCGTCAATCGCGGCGGCATGCTTGGGTTGAATCACCACCACGGTCTCGGGCGCCTCGCCAAACAGGGCTTCCGCCAAGGCGGTGAGGTCAAAGCCTGCGACCTGCTCATCCAGCTGGGCAAGCGGCTGCGGGTTGTAGCTGGCCGCCGTGTCGCTGTCCTCCGCGGTGGTGCGCATATAGGCCGCCATGCGCTCATCAAAAGCCAGCGCCTCCGAGACGATCTGCTGCGCCTCTTCTTGCGTCTTTCCCGCCATCACCAGCAGGTTTTGGGACATCTGGCCGTAGATCCCCTGCAAGGCAGTGCGGGTGTCATCGTCCATGTAATAATCCTTGACCGAGAGAAAGAGCGAGCCGGGCGAAAAATACAGGGCATTGACGGATGCATCGCCCATATCCGTCATCACGTAAAAGTAAAAGGGAAGCGGCATCGCACCCCGGAGCAGTTCCGGCAGCGCTTCCTCATACGCCGCCAGGCTGTCAAGGCGCTCGATTTGCTGGATATACGGCTCAAGCGGCTCTGCCCCCAGGGCATTGCGGGTCTCATAGTCGGCAGCCAGGCGGTAGAATTCGATGAAATCCACCAGGCTCTCCTCCACTTCCTTGTCTCCGGTGAGCATGGCCTCAAAATCTGCCTTGAGCACCGTCTCCACCTTATCTTCCATCTCTGAAAAGGCGCTCACTTCCGGGGCATCCGCCGGAATCTGCGTCTGACTCAGCCATTCTGCGTTGACCGCCTCGTAAAAGTCATCCTTCAGGCTGGGCGCCTCCTGCGCCAAGGCAGCAGATGTCATCATCATCAGCGCGAGCACAAGGCTCAGCATGCACTTCATGGGTCTGATCATAATCTCCTTTTTTCCTTTCTCGCCTGTCCTTGCACAGGCGTCGTCTGTTTTTTGATTATAATCAGATTTTCCTGCTGCGTCAAGAAAGCCGCCAGGCGCAGGCAACATGGCGCGCGCCATCATTGCCCGATTGACGCCGCCGCGCAACGCTGGTACTACTATGGCATCGTCCTGCTGATCATCTTTCTGTTTAACCTGTTCATCACCCCCCCTGCTATCCGGGCAGCAGGTGGTGGAAGTGGATTACGGCACATTCATGGACATGATCGAGGACAAGCGCATCGGCATCGTGCAGGTGGAAGATACGCAGATCCTCTTCTCTGACAGCGAAGGCACGACGGTGTACAAAACCGGCCCGATGGAGGACCCCACGCTCACCGAGCGCCTTCACGATTCCGGCGCGAAGTTCGGCCGCGTGATTGAGGAACCCACTTCCCCGCTGCTGAGCCTGATGATGACCACGATACTGCCCATTGTCATTTTCGTTCTGCTGGGCCAGTACATGAGCCGGCGGATGATGAACCAGATGGGCGGCAAAAACGCCATGACCTTTGGCAAGAGCAACGCCAAGGTCTACGTTCCCTCCACACAGGGCATCCGCTTTTCGGACGTGGCCGGCGAGGATGAAGCCAAGGAAAGCCTGGCAGAGATCGTCGATTACCTGCACAACTCCAAGAAGTACACCGAGGCCGGCGCTTCCATGCCCAAGGGCATTTTGCTGGTCGGCCCTCCGGGCACAGGCAAGACCATGCTGGCCAAGGCCGTAGCCGGTGAAGCCAACGTTCCCTTCTTTTCCATTTCCGGTTCGGAATTTGTGGAGATGTTCGTCGGCATGGGCGCCTCCAAGGTGCGCGACCTGTTCAGGCAGGCGAAGGAAAAGGCTCCCTGTATCGTTTTCATTGATGAGATTGACGCCATCGGAAAGAAGCGGGACGGCCAGTTCGGC
>DVJV01000001.1 GCA_018716525.1 Candidatus Ventricola gallistercoris | reverse complement strand
AAGTGACCGAGGCCGTGGTCGCTGGCAAGGTGGATGTGGTGTTAGTCCATAATTTGACCCGGATAGGCCGGGAGTGGGGCATGACCAAAAGCTACATTGACCTGCTCACCCGGCACAAGGTAAAGCTCCTGTGCATCCGGGATCGGCTGCTGTTCGATGAAAACGGTGCTACCTCAATTTTGACAATAAAAAATGCGGAGTGTCCTTAGTCGGATACTCAGATCCTATAAGGACACTCCGCATGGTCGGAGTGGCGAGATTCGAACTCGCGGCCTCTTGAACCCCATTCAAGCACGCTACCAAACTGCGCTACACCCCGAAAGAAGGCTTACCGATTTACTCAGCTATTATAGCACAACGTCTGGATTTGTCAACCCCTTTTTTGACTGGAAATGGAAAAAGATCTGGTTGGAGGAAAGAAAAGATTTCTTTGTGAAAGATCTGGCAAAAACGCTTGACAATTGCTCAAAATGATGGTTATATTAAGTGTGGAGCATGTTCAACTCGACGTCACAACAGGAGGGAAAGCGGTATGAACATCAAAAAGTGGACGGGCATTGCGCTGGCGGTTGCACTGCTGAGCACGGCGTGCATGGCAAGCGCAGCAACATTTACGCCTGGCGAGTATGAGGCGTCTGCGCAAGGCTTTGGCGGCACGGTAAACGTCAAGCTGACGGTGGACGAAGAAGCGATCACTGCCATTGAGATTACCGGCGAGAATGAAACCCCCACGCTGGGCGGCGCGGCTATCGAGCAGTTTGCCGAGGCCTATGTCGGAAAGGCGGATGCCGATGATGTGGATAGCGTCACGGGTTCGACCATCACCAGCGAAGCGGTGAAGGCAGCTGTGGCCAGCGCGCTGGCTGCGGCGAAGGGTGAGGCCCAGGAGGCGGCTGAGATCGCCTTCAAGCCGGGCACCTACGAAGGTACGGCTGCCGGCTACAACGGCGATGTGGTACTGAGCGTGACGTTCAGCGAGAATGCCATTGAGTCGATCGAGGTTGTCTCTTCTGCGGAAACGGAGCATGTGGGCGACGTTGCCTACGATATCCTGTTCCCGGAGATCATGGAGTATACCTCTACGGGTGTGGACAGCGTCTCCGGCGCGACCTTCACGAGCCGCGCGGTGTTCAACGCGGTCAACGATGCGGCGGCGCAGGCGGGCTGCGATGTGGCGGCCCTTCAGACTGGCGCCAAGCCCTTCGCGTATGAGGCTCAGGAGCCGATCGAAGGAACCTATGACGTGGTGATCGTCGGCGCCGGCGGCGCGGGCATTGCTGCGGCGGCGCAGGCTGCACAGAATGGCGACACTGTGCTCGTCATCGAGACGAACGCGGAAGTCGGCGGCAATACGCTGGTGTCTGGCGGCCAGTATCAGAGCGTGATGCCGTACCTGGTTTGGGATCCCGAAGATCCCGATGCGACCACGGGCGTGGGCTTTGACGGCAACACCTACAACAAGGTCAAGTCCGTTTCGGGCTGCATTGATGAGCTGAAGGTCATTCTCGAGTGGAACGAGGACGAGTTTGACGCGGACTATTACAAGGATAACGAGTTTGTTGCGGGCGACATGAAGGAGCTCTCCAAGCATGGCGTTCACGCGGACTACCTGCCGGTGCTCAAGGAGCTGAAGTCCGAGATCCAGGCGTATCTGGACTGGGCGCAGCCGCAGCTTGACGCGGGCGTTCCCGAGAACCAGCTCACGCTGTTCTCGACGCTCAACCTCCACATCTTCCAGACCTACTATGGCGGCCTGCGCCAGAGCGCGGATGGCAGCGAGTGGATCTATGGCGACATCGATCTGGTCAAGCAGTTTATCGTCGATGGTCAGGAGCTCAAGCCCTGGCTGGAGGAAATGGGTTCCACGTTTGTGGAGGATACCCAGCCGACGCTCATCGGTGCGCTGTGGTATCGTGAGAATGAGTTCATCGGCGCTGATGTGGATACCGACGGCGATGGCGAGACGGAAAACTACGCCGGCCGCTGGGGCACCTATTTTGTCGCTCCGATGAATGAGTTCCTCTCGGCCAACGAGGCCAACGAAATCATGCTCCGTACCACCGCTGAGAGCCTGATTACGGACGACACCGGCCGCGTGACGGGCGTGAAGGCTGTCCGCTATGACGGCACGGAAGTGACCGCGTATGCAAACAAGGGCGTTATTCTGGCGACGGGCGGCTATGCGGCCAATATCCCCATGGTGCTTGAAACCAATGTGTACTGGTCCAGCGAATACCTGACCAGCGCGACCAAGACCACTAACCGCTCTTCGCTGACCGGCAGCGGCATCGAGATGGCGGTTGAGGTGGGGGCGGCCACCACGGGTATGGGCTTCACGCAGCTGATGCCGATCTCCTGGGTTGACAACGGCAACCTGGCCTTTGGCGGCGGCAACTATGCTGTGTACATCAACCCGATGACCGGCAAGCGCTTTGTGGACGAGGGCTCTGAGCGCGACGTGCTCTCTCTGGCCGAGTTTGAAAACGGCATGGAAGTCAATGGCACGAAGGGCGTGTTTATCGAGATCTACAACGCGGAAGAGCTGATTCCGGGCCCGATCCAGCTGGCTGAGGGCGATTATGATGGTCGCTACTACACCCGCAAGGCGACGGAACTGGGCGAGCTCTTTACGGAGCTGGGTGTGGAAGCGGATCCCGATGTTGTGCTTGAGACGATCCGCAACTACGACATGGCTGTGATGGGCGAGGCTGAGTTTGAGGATGTCGGCAAGTCCATCGCTTCCCGCACCATTGGCGACGTTGAAAAGAACGAAGATGGAAGCTACAACGTGGAGACCTATGATCTGGAGAACACCACGCTGCGCATCCGTCTGATGGCGCCCTCCACGCACCACACCATGGGCGGTGTCGCGGTGGATACCGAGCGCCACGTGCTGGACGCCGACGGCAACATCATCCCGGGCCTGTACGCTGCGGGTGAGGTCACCGGTGGCATCCATGGCGGTAACCGTCTGGGCGGCAACGCAATCGTGGAGATCTTCGTCTCCGGCAGAACGGCAGCGAACGCCATCGCTGCGGACGCCGAGTAAGCTTCTGCACAAATTCAAAGACCTGTTTGGCGGGGGAGCTGTTGCCTGTGCATGCACAGGGGCAGCTCCCCTGCTTTTTGCGTGCATGGGACAGGTGGGCCTATATGACAAAAAATAGCGAAGCGGCGTGGCCATAAGCCGTGCTGCTCCGCCTGGCTGTTAAAAAGCCTTTGGGGATTGAGCAAACCACATTTCTACAAATGCAATCCGAATCCGGCGACATGTGCGGCGGATTCGGATTGCATTTGGAGGGCTGCGGCCCTCCAAACCACCCAAAGAGGTTTTTTGACAGCCTGCGGAGCAGCGCGGTACACGACCGCGCTGCTCCTCTGCTAAACTTGCAATGCAGATGGGGAAGGATCAGCGGGAGAGAAAGGAACTCAAGCCTCTTCTGCGAGCTTGCCGGTCATTTCATCCAGCAGCGCTTGTGCAGCTTTGCCAGGATACAGATGAGGGGCCAGCTTCACAATCTGGTTGAGAATGTTTTCGGCTTCGCGGCGGCGGCTCTGCTCGGCCAGCATGGCGCGGGCAATCCACAGCGATGTCGTAATGCGGTGGAGCTGCTGCGTGTTGTTCTGCTGCACCTGCGTTCTCAGAACGTCGATATCCGCTTTGCCCGTCTTCAGAAAATGCAGGCATTGCTCATTGAGCGTGGTGTTGAACGCCATCCGCTTCTTGGGTGGCTTCTTTTCCTGAAGCGCGTCAAGCTGCTTTTTGAGGTCCAGCAGCTCATTGAGGTATTTCTGGGAAAATTCCACGTCGTTTTTCTGCTCGTAGCAATAGCACAGGTTGCTGACGACGGCAAAACGGTAAATCAACATCTTTTCGGGCTTATCTTCCCGGATCTCCAGGGAGGAGAGCAGCTTGACCGCGTCGTCGAAGCGCCCCAGGGCGACATAGGCGTTTGAAATGTGGAGCCGGACCATCAGGTACAGATTGGCGCTGCGCAGATTGACGGACAGATGCGGCATGTAATCGCGCAGGAATCCCTCCGCGTCCAGCTCGTTGTAAAGCCGGTTGAGCTCACGGGTGTGCATGTTGGCGGCGTTGAGCACCTGCGAAAAAATCAGCACCAGCAGGCCAAAGAGCAGCACCAGCAGAAAGATGATGGGGTTCATACCCGGCTTGAGCATGTACAGCAGGGCGAAGGCACCCAGATACACCCCGGCGATCAGCATGAGGCGGTTTTTATACTTGGGATACAGTGAAAGCATGGGACAAACAGCTCCTTCTGAT
>DVJV01000089.1 GCA_018716525.1 Candidatus Ventricola gallistercoris | reverse complement strand
TCGATGCGGGCGGCCTCGCTCAGGTCGTTGGGGATGCCCAGGTAGAACTGGCGCATCAGGAATACGCCGAACGCCGAGAAGGACTGGAGCACGACCAGCGCCCAGATGGTGTCATACAATCCGATGTTGCGCATCATGATGAACTGGGGCACCATGTAGACCTGCCACGGCACCGCGATGGTGCCGATGTAGCACATGAACAGCAGATCGCGGCCGCGGAAGTTCATCTTGGCGAAGGCATACGCGGCAAACGACGAGGTCAGAATCTGCATGAACGTGACGACGATGGCCACGATAGCGGTGTTCTTAAAATAGGTAAGCAGCGGAACGCGCTCCCAAATATCCAGGTAGTTTTCCCAGTGGAACGTTTCGGGAATCCACTTCATCGGGATGGTGAAGACATCTACGCTCGTCTTGAGCGAGGAGGAGATCATCCAGACGAAGGGAACCAGCGCCACGACGGTAAACGCCAGCAGCATGACATATTTGAGCACGGTGACGGCGGCATGGCCAGCCGTCATGGGCTTGGCATGATGGGTACGGGCTGCGGTCATGATCGTTTCCTCCCTTCCTTACATGTAGTTGACCCACTTCTTCTCCGCGCGGAACTGCACGAAGGTGACGGTGAGCACGATCACAAAGAGCACCATGGAGACAGCGCTGGCCAGGCCATACTGCGCGGAGGTGGCGATGCCCTCGCCGCCGAAGCTCAGCTCGAAGATGTAGGTGACCAGCATCTTCGTGGCACGGCCGGGGCCGCCCTGGGTCATGATCGCGACAACGTCGTAGATCTTGAAGCAGGAGATGACCATCATGATCGTGCAGAAGAACGTGGTCGGGGTCAGCATGGGGATGGTGACCTTCGTAAACTTCTGCCAGCCATTGGCGCCGTCCATGGTCGCGGCCTCATACAGCTCGTTGGGCACGCCCTGCAATCCGGCCAGGTACATGACCATGTAGTAGCCCGCATTGCGCCACACGCTGACGATGATGATCGCCCAGATGGCCAGATCGCGGCTGGATGTCCAGCTCTTGGTCATGTTAAAGCCGATCGCATTGAGGAACTGGTTGACCGGGCCGGTCTTCATGAGCAGGAAGTTCCAGCACACGCAGATGGCTACCAGCGATGCGACGTACGGGAAGAAGAACACGGCGCGGAAGAAATTGGCGCCCTTGACCGCCTTGTTGAGCACCAGCGCCAGCCCCAGGGAACAGGCGATGGTCAGCGGCACAGTGGCAATCGTATAGAACACGGTGTTCTTCAGCGCGATGCCCAGGTTGCTGCGCGTGAAGCTGAAGTCCTTGAAGATCGTGCGGAAGTTTTCAAGCCCCACGAACTTGATCTGCGCGCCGCCGCCCCAGTCAAGGAACGCCAACACGACGGAGAAGACCACCGGGATCATGGTGAAGATGATGAATCCGATGAAGTTCGGCGCCAGGAATGAGTAGGCCACGAGCGTGTTGCGACGCTCCTGCTTGCCCATGCTCCGGCGCTGTGCCATTGCGCTGTGTGCCATAGCAAGTTCCTCCTTATCGCTTTCTTCGGTTGCGCTTGCCTCAGCGGGAAGCCCTTTCCCCGCCAGGCCTTCTCTTCATGAGGATTGCCCGGCTCTGCGCCAGGGCCTTGCGCCGCGCCGCTTCAGCCGGGCAGCCCTCATGAAGAAAAAGGGGGGATGAGCCTGCGCCCCTCCCCCTCGATTACCAGGCTTACTTCGCGATGTACTCCGCAGCGCGCTCTTCCATCTCCGCGATGCCCTCGTCAATGCTCAGCTCGCGGGTCATGATCAGCGTGTGCTCCTCGTTGACGATCGTCTTGATCTCGTTGACGCCGTCACCAATCGGCCACTCCAGCGCGATGGAGGTCGGCAGCAGCGCGGCCTTGCTGGTGTCGTCGGTCGGGAAGCCCTCGGCAGCAGCCATGACGGCGGCGACTTCGTCGCTCACGTACGCCGGACGGGTGCCGGTCTCAGCGATCGCCTTGGCGCCCTCTTCAGAGCACATCCAGGCAGCGAAGTCCCACGCAGCGTCGATGTTGGCGCTCTTGGCGTTGATGGCGATGCCCGTCGGAGAACCGAAGGAAGCGCCAGCCTCCACACCCTCCAGGTGCGGCACAGCGGTGATGCCCCAGTTGAAGTCGGCGGTGCCATCCTTGATGTAGCCGATCAGGGTGGAAGCGTACCAGTAGCCCATGGGCATCATGGCAATGTTGCCCTGCGCGAACGCGCCGGAGTAGTGCAGGCCGGAGGCCTTCAGCTCGTCGTAGGTCATGCAGACGCCCTCATCCTCGAGAGCCTGCACCAGCTCGTAGAAGTACTTCAGGTCGCTGTACTCACCGTCGGCCAGCGTGTTCACGCCGTCGCACACAGCCCAGTTGGCCACGTCGGACAGCCAGGTGTGGTAATGCGTGCCGTACATGCCGGTCTTCTCGGTGATCTCGCGGGCGATGTCCGCGTACTCGTCCCAGGTCCAGTCGTTGGTCGGGTAGGCGACGCCAGCCTGATCAAAGATGTCCTTGTTGTAGAACATGACCCAGTAATCCGCACGGAACGGCAGCGCGTAGTAAGAGCCGTCGCCGGTGTAGGTGTAGCAGGTATCCATGCCGGCATACTTGCTCATGTCCAGGCCGTCAGCGGCGATGCGCTCGTCCAGGTTGACGACGAAGCCTTCCTTGGCCCAGTTCTGCAGGTCGGACAGCTCCTTGACCGCATACAGGTCGGTGGTGTCGCCGCCGGCCAGCATGGTGGAGGTCTTCACCGCGTAATCCTGCGACGCGAGGTCGACCCACTCGATGGTCACGTCCGGGTTGGCCGCTTCATACGCGGTCTTGATGGCCTCATAGTAGGGGGTGGTGGTCAGATCCCAGCAGGCAATGGTCAGGGTGGTGCCGCCCTCAGCCAGAGCGACGGTGCCCATGATGACCAGCATCGCAGCGACCAGCACAGCAAGCAGTTTCTTCATTCTTGAGCTCCTCCTTTTTTTCAGCGAGGCTGGAGTCTGTGTGCCAGTGTGTTACCGGTAACATTTTCTAAACACCATGTTACCTTGCGGCATTTGTCACATTCTCCGCCTGTCCTGTTGTAGGTATTATACACATTCATCAGAATCGAGTCAAGGCTTTATGCATAATTTCCTTGCCGATATTTTTTCGTTTGTTTTTCTACATTTGAAAAATCAGATTGTAAGTGGAATGTAACCGATAACATTTTGTGTTGCATTCCTGCGCCCGTGCATGTATAATGGAGACAACAACGAATCATCTTCACTGCCCCTATGCAGAAAAGAGGCTTCTATGGACAAAAAAACCACGATATATGACATTGCGCGTGAAGCAGGCGTCTCCACCGCCACGGTCACGCGCGTGACCGCCGGCAGCGCCAAGGTCAAGCCCAGCACGCGCGAACGCGTGCAGCGCGTCATCGACGCGCACGGCTATGTGCCCAGCGCCGCCGCCCACGCCCTGGAAGGCGGGCTGAGCAACACCATCGCCATCGTCATGCCGCTGTCGGCCAACCCCTACTTCACGCGGCTGTTCAACGCCGTCTATGAAGAGGCCGCCGCCAACGGCTACTACGCGTGGCTCTTCCAGATCCGCGAAAACTCCCCCATCCCCCGCAGCCTGATCGACGAAATCATTCGCCGGCGCATCGACGGGGTGATCTTCGCCGGCGGCATCTGGAGCGAGGAGCGCAGCGGCCTGTCCGACGCGCTCACCCGGCTCAAGCACCACATGCCCGCCGTCACCATCTGCCCGCCGACGATGCACCCGGACTGCATCTGCATCCACAGCGACCTGGTGAGCTGCTCCCGCCTGCCGGTTCGCCACCTGCACGCGCTGGGGCACCGGCGCATCGCATTCATCGGCGGCTCGTTGCAGCTGCGCGATTCCAGCATGCGCGGGGAAAACTTCCTGCGCGAGCTGCGGGAGCTGGGCCTGCCGGATGACCCCGCCTACCACGTGGACTGCGGATACAACGCCGAAAGCGGCGAGGGCGCCGTGCTGCGGATGCTCTCCGGGCTCGACCGCCGCCGCTGGCCCACCGCCATCATCGCCTTCAACGACCTGATGGCGCTGGGCGCGATCAAGCAGCTCAAGCACATGGGGCTGCACCTGCCGCAGGACATGGCCATCATCGGCTGCGACAACCAGTTCTTCTGCCCCTATGTCGATCCGCCGCTGACCTCGGTGGACCTGCACCCCGAGGAGCTGGCCAGCAGCGCGGTGCGCGAGCTGCTGGCCGCCAAGGGCGCAAGCTATGCCAAATTCAACCTCATGCGCGATGCGACGCTGATCGTGCGCGAGAGCTGCGGGGCATCGCTGGGCTACCGCAAGCTGGGGTGATGCGGCTTCATCCCCTTTTTCATTTCAAAAATCGTTTCAAACCGCGCCAAGCAAAAACCGGCTGCATGAAAGCAGCCGGTTCAGCGTGTCGAAAAAGTCCGCCTACGGCGTCCTTTTCCGAGATTTTCGCCGTTTCCCTCTCGCCCCCATGGGGCTCCCGGGCGGGAAACGGCGCAAGGAAACCTTGCACAGCAAGGCTTCCGAATCCGCCGCACATGTCGCCAGATTCGGATTGCATTTGGAGGGCTTTAGCCCTCCAAACCTCCCGGAAGGGTTTTTTGACAGTCTGGGACCGCCGGCAGCAGGTTGCCGGCGGTCTCATCTTATGAGCAGCTTCTTGCAGCACTGAGCGAAACTCAGCAGGGATTTGCGCAACCGCTGAACATGCACTATGCGCTGCCCTGTGCGCTTGAACAATACCAACTTCGGCCGATATCGGCACAAGGAGAGATTCATGATGTGGGTTGCCTTTGCATTCGGTTCCGCGTTTTTTGCGGGCGTGACCGCTATCCTCGCGAAATGCGGCATCCGAAAAACAGATTCGACAGTGGCAACGGCTATTCGCACGATTGTTGTGCTCATCTTTTCCTGGCTTATGGTGCTTATCGTGGGTTCCCAGCGCCAGATCGGCTCCATAGGATTCAAAACGCTCTTGTTTTTAATGCTGTCCGGCATAGCGACCGGGGCATCCTGGCTGTGCTATTTTAAGGCATTGCAGCTTGGCGACATCAACAAAGTTGTTCCGATCGACAAATCCAGCACCATTTTGAGCATTCTTCTGGCGTTTGTCTTGCTGCACGAAGAGATTCATTTGGCGAAGGTCATTAGCGTTGTGCTGATCGCCATCGGCACCTTTCTCATGATTGAAAAGAAGGACGTCAAGCCTGAGCAGCCCCAGGGCAAAAACTGGTTGCCCTATGCCATAGGCTCCGCGGTGTTTGCCAGCTTGACCTCCATTCTCGGGAAAATAGGCATCTCCGATGTGGAATCCAACCTTGGCACTGCCATTCGCACCGTTGTCGTTCTTGTCATGGCCTGGGCGATGGTTTTTGTCACCCAAAGGCAACACACCCTCCGGAATATCCCCAGGCGGGAACTCGGGTTTATCTGCCTTTCGGGGCTGGCAACCGGCGCATCGTGGCTGTGCTATTATAAAGCCTTGCAGGATGGCTTGGCCAGCGTCGTGGTTCCCATCGACAAGCTAAGCATATGGGTGACGGTTGCCTTTTCTGCCCTCGTATTTCATGAACGGCTATCGCGCAAAGGCACTGCCGGGCTGCTTGCCATTACAGCCGGTACGATGATCATGCTGCTTCCATAAGCGCTGTATTCCTTTACAAAAAAAGGGTTTGGTGCATGTGCCTCTGTGCACGCACCAAACCCTTTTAACGTTCGCGCTTTGCTCCCTCGTAGATGAGGCCCACAGCATCCGGACCGGTGTTAGAGAGCACCGCACAACCCAGCACGAAGACATGCTCGGGCGCGTAGCCAATCTTCTCCGTGCACGCGTGCACATACTCATCCGCATACTTCATGTCGGACACGCCGATGGAATACGCCGTACCCGGCACCATGCGCTCCTTCATCAGCGATACCATGGAGGTCAGCACAGCCTTGTCGCCGCGCACCTTTTTCACCACCTGGCTCACGCCGTCATTGAGCGTAAAGATCGGGTGAATGCCCAGCAGATCGCCCGCAATGGCAGCCGCCGCGCTCACCCGGCCAGACTTGCGGATCACCTTGAGCGTGTAGGCCGTCAGCAAAACCTCCACGCGCGCATAGCGATCCTCCAGATAGGCGACGACATCCTCCATGGATTCGCCCGCCTCCAGCTTTTGCGCCGCGGCAATCACCGGCCCACCCTGCGCCATGGAATAGGTGTGGCTGTCTACAATGTGAATGCGCATGGAACTGTCGGGATGCTCCTGCGCAAACTGCACAGCCGCCGCCTGGGCCGCGGCATGGGTACCCGAGCCCGCGGCATTGATGGAGATGTAGAGCACATCCTCCATCCCCTGGCGGTCATACGCCTCAAAGCGGTCGAAAAACTCAAACTGCGTGATCTGTGCGGTGGTGGGCAGGCCCGTCGCCTTGCGCAGCATTTCGCAGAATTGCTCAGGCGTAAAATCGACCCGCTCAGTGTATCCCTCACCATCCAGCGCAATTTTGAAGCAGAGAATATCAATATGGTGCTGCTGTGCGAGCTCCTGCGGCAGATCGCACGTAGAGTCCGTCATCACAACGAACCGATTCATCCATCATCATCCTTTCATCGTGTCAAGCGTCGGCAAAACACATGTACACATGTCGTTATCATACTATATCCGTGGGGTTTTTGCAAGCCCTCTGCCTTCAAAAAACACCAGGTGGCTTTGGGCCGGATACGGCGCGCCGGAAGTATCCGCCTGCGGCGTCCTTTCTCAAGTCGCTGTGTGCTTCCCTGTCGGCTCTTCGTGTTCTCCGGCTGGAAGCAACGCCATGAAGCCATGCTGCGCAAGGCTTGTGAATCTGTCGTGCACGTCGCCGGATCCGGGGCATAGCTTGCGGGCCGCCATCCTTCCAATCGCGGCAAGGTTTAGCCTTTCTGCAACCGGCATCATGAAAAGCACTCCAAAGCGCGCAAAAAGAGAGCCGCCGCATGTAGCGCGGCAGCCCTCTTTGAAAAATGCTTTGTGACGGAACGGCCAAATATGGCCAGCCGCCCGGCAGCAGGAAAAACCGGCATTACGCCTTTCCGTTGCAGCCCATGACGTTGACGATCTTGTGGCGGACCATATCCCGAAGCGCAATGCGCGCGGGCTTGAGGTACTGGCGCGGGTCAAACTGGTCGGGATGCTCGGCGAACTGCTTGCGGATGACGCCCGTCATCGCCAGGCGCAGGTCGGAATCGACGTTGATCTTGCACACCGCCATGGATGCGGCCTTGCGCAGCATCTCCTCCGGCACGCCCTTGGCGCCCGGCATGTTGCCGCCGTACTGGTTGATCATCTCCACGTACTCGGGCATAACCGAGGACGCGCCGTGCAGCACGATCGGGAAGCCCGGCAGCTTCTTTTCGACCTGCTCCAGAATGTCAAAGCGCAGATGCGGCTCACCCTTGAACTTGAACGCGCCATGGCTGGTGCCGATGGCAATGGCCAGCGAATCGACGCCGGTGGACTTGACAAATTCCTCCACCTCATCGGGATCGGTGTAGAGCGCATCGTCCGCGGAAACCTTGACATCATCCTCCACACCGGAGAGACGGCCCAGCTCGCCCTCGACCACAACACCGTGATCGTGCGCATACTCGACGACCTGACGGGTCAGCTTGATATTCTCCTTCAGCGGCAGGTGGGAGCCGTCGATCATCACGGACGTGAAGCCGCCGTCAATGCAGGACTTGCAGGTCTCAAAGTCCGGGCCGTGATCCAGATGCAGCACGATGGGCAGATCCACGCCGCTCTCCTGAGCATCCAGCAGCGCAGCCTCAACCAGCTTCACCAGATACACATGCTTGGCATACGCACGCGCGCCCTTAGACACCTGCAGAATGACCGGCGCCTTCTCCATGATGGCCGCCTCGGTGATGCCCTGAATGATCTCCATATTGTTGACGTTGAACGCGCCGATGGCATAATGCCCTTCATACGCCTTCTTGAACATTTCCGTTGATGTAACCAGACCCATGTTCATCACTCCTTCGCTTTTTCGGCAGGGGACATATCCGCCCCGCCGTTTGTACCGATTATGCGTCACATATAGTATATCAATTTTTTGACGGTTTGAATAGCCCCCTGTGCGCATTTGCAGTTTTTTTCTCAGGCAGTCAACCGGGCTTCCCCTGCTTTTTGCCTGCCCGGCCATGCATCAGAAGGGCTTTCTTGATTCCTTGGGCTTACAGCAGTTAAGCCCAAGCGATGCGCAACTCCTATTACACAGCATTGAAGCGCTTGTAGGTCTGTGGTATGATAGAAGCATATGCAAATAGGATTGTTCTGTCTGTGCTGATCGGAGAGGAGAATGGGTGTGAGGCTGATCCTGCATTCCATGCGGAAGTATTCCCGCAAAATTGCCTGTTCCATGGTGATCAAGCTGCTGGGCACCGTCACCGAGCTGATGATTCCCTATATTCTTGCGCATCTCATCGATGAAGTCGTGCCCCTGGGGTGCATGGAGCTGGTCATCCTCTGGGGCAGCCTGATGGTGCTGACCGCCCTGCTCACCCGGCAGCTGAATGTGTGCGCCAACCGTATCGCCATCGACAATGCGCACAACGTCTCCTATGACATCCGTCAGGCGCTGTTTACCAAGACAGCCAACCTCTCCGGTTCACAGTTTGACGCATTCGGCCTGCCCAGCCTGATCAGCCGCATGACCAGCGACAGTTACAACATTCAGTCCTGCGTACAAGCGCTGCAAACCCTGTGCGTGCGAATGCCCATGATGCTGCTCGGCGGCATCGCCGTGACGCTTGCCATGGACCCGGTGCTCTCAAGCATTCTGTGCGTCATCGTTCCGGTGCTCATCGTGGTGATTCTGGGCGTATCCCGATACGGCATACCGCTCTACCGCCGGGTTCAGGAGCGGCTGGACGAGGTTGTGCGCACCATGCGCGAGGATATCGACGGCATTCGCGTGGTCAAGGCGCTTTCCAAGACGGAGTACGAAAAGAACCGCTTCGCCCGCAACAATGACGCCATGACCCGCGCCGACATCAAAGCCAGCACCATCATGGCCATTCCGGGGCCGCTGATGCAGATGTGCCTGAACATCGGGCTCACGCTGGTGGTGCTCGTCGGCGCGATGCGCGTTAACAGCGGGCAGATCAAGCCCGGCGTCATTTTGGCATTCCTGACGTATTTCAACATGGTGATGCAGGGCGTGCTGGGCATCAACCGCATCTTCATGATGATCAGCAAGGCCACCGCATCCGCCAGCCGCCTGTCCCAGGTGCTTTCGGTGGAGCCGGATCAGCGCGTGCTGTCTCTGAGCGAAGCCAAGAAGCCATCTGGCGATGAATACATCCGTTTTGAGCATGTCAATTTCCGCTACAGCGCACAGGATGATCAGCCGGAGGGAACCGCCAAGCGGGATCAGTGCCTGTACGACATCAGCTTTGCGCTCCGTCGCGGCGAGAGCCTGGGCATTATCGGCCCCACAGGCTGCGGCAAGACCACGATCGTCAATCTGCTCATGCGCTTTTACGATGTCACCGACGGCGGCGTGTTCGTGGATGGCCGGGATGTGCGCACCTATGAAAAGGATGAACTCCACCGGAAATTCGGCGTGGTCTTTCAAAATGACATGGTCTTTTACAACACGCTGCGCGAAAACATCCGCTTTGGGCGCAACCTCGATGAAGCCGCGCTGATGCAGGCTGTGGAAGATGCCGTCGCCGCGGAATACATCGGTTCCCTCGAAGAGGGGCTCGATTACCAGGCAGACATCAAGGGCGCCAACCTCTCCGGCGGGCAGAAGCAGCGCCTGCTCATCTCCCGCGCACTGGCAGGCAACCCCGACATCCTGATTCTGGATGACTCCTCCTCCGCGCTCGATTACAAGACCGACGCTGCGCTGCGCAAGGCCATATTTGAGCGGCACCGGACGTCCACCACCATCATGATCGCCCAGCGGGTGAGCTCCATCCAGTCTATGACGCACATCCTCGTCATGGACAACGGGCGCTGCATCGGATACGGCACCCACGAGGAACTGCTCAAGACCTGCCCTTCGTACCTTTACACCTACCGCTCACAGATGGGCGCGCTGTCCTGAGAGAGGAGAAGCTGCTATGCCGCCTAGAAATCCATCTGCCAAGAGGGAAAAGCCCAGGGATGCCAGCGGCACCCTGCTGCGAATCCTCCGGTATCTGACGCATGACCGGAACATGATGCTCCTCATGCTGCTGCTGACGCTGCTGAGCAACATCGGCAACCTGCTGGGACCCTCCTTTGCGGGCAAGGCCATCGGCGCTGCCACCGGTGCCGGTCAGGTCGACTTTGACCGGGTGACCTACTACGCCGGCTGCATGCTCGCGGCCTACCTGATCAGCAACATCGTGTCCTTCGCGGTCAACCTGGGCATGATGCGTCTGGGTCGCCGCGTTGCCAACCGGATGCGCCGGGATGTCTTTGCCAAGCTCATGGCACTGCCCGTGCGCTACTTCGATCGCAACCAGGCCGGCGACATCATCAGCCGCGTCTCCTACGACATCGACGTGGTGACCACCAG